>OMIJ01000052.1 GCA_900299065.1 Hyphomicrobiales bacterium | reverse complement strand
CAGCTTGAGGATGATGTGACGGGCGTGGATTGGGCCTCCTCCAATGCCAGCACTTTGCCTCATATAAAGACCATTACTGTGCCCTTGCTGATTGAAGTGATGACCGGGCATTATTTCCTGCGTCCGGGCGAAATGATCCTTGAGGCCTCGGGCAGTGCTTCCAAGGAAATGGTTGGCATTGAGGGGGCCTCGCATGGAATCACACCATGTGTGCCTTGCGGATCCAGTCCCACTCAATTTGGGGATACGGTCAAACGCGCCTATGACTATATCGATGGGTGGCTGGCGGCACGCTTTTAAGCCTGTACCAAGACCTTGACCTGACACGAGACGGTTCCATTTACTGGGACAAAATTCGTTTGACTCTCGCACTTCTATGCGCGAACCCTCAACCACGGGCCCGGCCAAACCGAGCCCATAACCTGTTGTGAAAATGGATTGTAATGGCTCAGGACGATCAAAACGGGTCAGGTGATGGTCATAAAATGACGGACCATGTCTATGGCCAGACCTTTCAACATGAGCATGGCGATGATGCAGACCATGAGCATGATGAATTTGAGTCCGATGTGCCTCTCGAGCAAAATCCGCTCTGGATTGCCGATAATGTCACCCTCACCACGGTTGGCATTGATATTGGCTCCTCTGGCACACAAGTAATTTTCTCCAAGATTCGTTTGCGTCGTCTCGCAGAAGATCTGACCAGCCGGTATTATGTTGTGGCGCGCGATACGATCTATCTCTCGCCAGTTTCTCTCACGCCCTATGCCAGTGAAACGCGCATTGATGATGTGAAGCTGCGGCAGATTATCGATGAGGCTTATCAAGGCGCAGGCGTTGAGAAGAAGGATATCGACACAGGTGCGGTGATCCTGACAGGCGAGGCTTTGCGGCGTGAAAATGCGCAAGCCATTTCGGGCATGCTTGCTGAAGCAGGGGGTGAATTTGTCTGCGCCACAGCGGGTCACCATATGGAATCCATGCTGGCCGCCTATGGCTCGGGCGCTTCTGCGGCCTCACTCGAAGGCCAGATGCGTGTGCTCAATATCGACATCGGCGGTGGTACAACCAAGCTGGGTCTGATTGAAGGTGGCAAGGTCATGGTGACGGCGGCATTCCACATTGGGGGCCGTCTGCAAGTTGTCGATGAAAATTTCCGTATTGTGCGCCTTGATCCGGCCGGTAAGACACATGCGCGTCGCGCTGGTTTTGATTGGAAGCTGGGTGATCAAGTCACCTCTGATCAGCTTGATAAAGTGGCTGATGTCATGGCCGAGACTTTGGTCAATGCGCTCAAAGCGCGCCCCATTCCCCATGATGTTGAACATCTTTATCTGACCGATCCCATCCTCGATTTTGGCAATCTGGGCGGCATTATGTTCTCGGGCGGTGTCGCTGAATATATCTATGACAAAGAAGAGCGCGATTTTGGCGATATGGGCAAGCGCCTGGGAAAAGCCATTCGTCGCAAGATTGATGACGGGCGTTTCCTGCCATGGCCGCTTCTGCCTGCGCGCGAATGTATCCGCGCCACGGCTCTGGGCGCATCCGAATATAGTGTGCAGCTGAGTGGCAATACGAGCTATATTTCCAATCCCGGCAAAT
Source organism: Hyphomicrobiales bacterium (assembly GCA_900299065.1). GTDB lineage: Bacteria > Pseudomonadota > Alphaproteobacteria > Rhizobiales > Beijerinckiaceae > Terripilifer. Next base: position 2,662 of record OMIJ01000052.1, on the reverse strand, counting down.
TGCTGCCGCGGCGCAATTTGCAAGTCCTCTCGCCGCCTTTTGAAGCAGGCGATATGATTGATCCGGCCGCTCTTGCAAAAGCCATTCACGCCCATCGCAAAGCCTTTGAGATGGAAGATGCGGAGACAGAAATCGCTCTTGCTTTGCGCTGGACCGGCAGCCCGTCTTACGAGCGCATCCATGCTTTTGCGCAGGGCATTCGCGATGGTCTTGCTGATAAGATCGCTGCAGGCAAGCCCATTTATGTCATGCTCGATGGTGATGTGGCGCAAACGCTTGGCGCGCTCTTGCGTGAAGAATTAAATGTCACAAGCGAGATTCTGGTCATCGATGGCGTCATGCTGATGGACTTTGATTACATTGATCTTGGCAAAGTGCGTATTCCTTCCTTCACTGTGCCTGTCACCATCAAATCCCTCGTCTTTAGCGAGGATCCTCGCGGGCCGCGCGCCAAAGAGATTATCCATCATCGCGCTGAAGATGATCATGGCCATCATCATGATCATCACCATGGCCACAAAAATGATAATGACCATGCGCATGGTCATTCGCACGGACATGCGCATAGCCATGGACATGGCCATAGCCATTCCCATGGCCATGGGAATGATCACAAACATTAATTCACGCGATTGATTGTCACTATCAAGCTAGTCTAGCAGGGATGGGGAGCATTGTGACAAACACCGGTCATAGCCAAAGTCTTGCGCATGAAAAGGGTGGGGAGGGTCTGCGGCTCAACAGCCAATGGATTGTCACATCCAGCGCTGTGACTCTGGTGGCCTGGCTGACCCTCATTCCGCTGGGTTTCCTGATCTATCAAAGCGTGATGACGCCGCAGGTCGCCAATGCACCGCAGCGTTTCACATGGAATAATTTTATCACGGCCTATTCCAGCGCAGAAACCTTCAGCCTGTTTCTTACCTCTGTGCAATTTGCCGCAGGCACAGCCGTTTTTGCTCTAACTTTGGGCACGCTCCTGGCCTGGATGAATGAGCGCACCAATACGCCATTCAAAAGTCTGTTCTATGCGCTCTCGATCATTCCTCTGGTCATTCCCGGCATTCTCTTTGTTGTGTCCTGGATCATGTTGGCCAGTCCCAAAATTGGTCTGATCAATCTGGTTTTGCGTGGCTTGTTTGATACAGATTACACCTTTGTTGATGTCTATTCACTGCCGGGCATGATCATTGTTGACGGACTGCATTATGCGCCCATTGCCTTTTTGCTGATGACAGCGGCATTTCGCTCCATGGATCCTTCTTTGGAGGAGTCAGCGATGATGTCGGGGGCTTCAACCTGGCAGATTGCCTCGCGTATTACTTTGCGCCTCGCCTGGCCTGCGGTTGCCGCCTCTTTTTTGATTCTCTTCATCCGCTCGATTGAATCTTTCGAAGTGCCCGCGCTTCTTGGTCTGCCCGTGGGCATAGAGGTGTTCACCTCATCCATTTATGAGGCCATTCATCGTTATCCCAGCGACATTGGACTGGCCTCCGCCTATGCCATTACGCTTCTGGTGATCACATCCGGCGGCATATGGTTTCAGGCCCGCATTGCCAGCCAGGGCAATAAATATTCGACTGTCACCGGTAAGGGTTTTCGGCCAAGAGTGATTGATATAGGCCCCTGGCGTTATGTCATGGGGGGCATTTTCCTCATATATGCCAGCTTTGCGATCATTCTGCCCTTTTTTATTCTCGTCTGGTCCTCGCTTCAGCGCTATTACAGCGTCCCATCTTGGGCCGCATTGAAGAACGTCTCCTTGCGCGCTTACAGCTCGATCCTCTCTTATCCCAATGTTACTGGCGCAGTTTGGAACAGTATTGTTCTGTCTATCGGAACAGCCACCTTTGTGATGGTGCTCACCGCTATTATTTGCTGGATTGTGTTGCGGACAAAAATCCCTGGCCGCTGGGTGCTTGATAATATGGCATCGCTGCCCATGGTCATGCCTGGCCTGGTTCTGGGCCTGTCCATTATGGTCTGTTATTTGACCGTGGGCGGTGGAATTTACGGGACGCTTTGGATTTTATTCATTGCCTATGTGACTCGCTTCCTTCCCTATGGAATGCGATATAATACGACTTCAATGGTGCAAATTCACAAGGAATTGGAGGAATCCGCCTCTATGAGTGGGGCGGGCTGGGGGCAGGCCTTCTGGACAATTGTGCTGCCTTTGTTAAAGCCGGGTCTGGTGGCGGGCTGGATTTATATTGTCGTGGTCTCGATCCGCGAATTGTCGAGCTCGATCCTGCTCTACAGCCCCGGTTCGGAAGTGGTATCGGTGATCGTCTGGGAATTGTGGCAAAACGGGCAATATGTGGAATTATCCGCTTTCGGGGTGATGTTGATTTCTTTCCTGTTTGTGTTCACTTTACTGGCTCAGGCAGCAGGACGTCGCTACGGGATCAAGGAAACATAGAAGTTAATATGTGGGAGAAACAAATGCTCAGCGTAAGAGGTTTGAACACGGAATATCAGACACCCAAGGGCCCGCCGGTCAAAGCGGCTCAGGATGTCTCCTTTGAAGTGCCCAAGGGTAAATTCTTTACTCTTCTGGGGCCATCGGGCTGCGGCAAAACGACAACCTTGCGCTCGATTGCCGGTCTTGAGCGGCCCGTCTCGGGCGATATCGAGGTCAATGGCACTGTGGTCTATTCCT
>OMIJ01000051.1 GCA_900299065.1 Hyphomicrobiales bacterium | reverse complement strand
GATAAGGGCGCGCCCATTGCATGGCATTGCCCTGATCTTGTTCCGCTGGAAATGTCGAAGCTAGCCATTTTCAAAGGTAGCCCCGGCGTTATAGCGGGCAAGATTTATGCGAATTGGTTGCTAAGCAAGGAAGGACAATTGTCGCAATTGGCGGTGTTTAATACAACGCCCGTGCACAAGGATCTGCAGCGCAAGGAATTTTACATCTATCCTGATGAAATGGCCGGAAAACCGCTTGAGTCTTTCGATGATCAGGCCATGACCGATCGCTTCCTGACGCAATGGAACAGCTATGCAGCGGGCAAAGGAAAATAGGGCTTCCTATTTTCCGTCTCTTTTATTCTGCAGCACAAAGGAAAATAGGGCTTCCTATTTTCTGTCTCTTTTATTCTGCAGCAAGAGCCTGCGCCCTTCCGCTTGTCTCAAACAGCATGACAGCGCCACCCGTATTTGAAATGGGTATGTGATAGGTGGAATGCACTTCGCGCACCTCGCCTTGCCCCGCAGCCTGCAAGGCGGCGCGCATGGTGATCCATGTCAATAACTCAACGCCTTGCGAGCCTGCATTTTCAATAATCTCATGAATGCTGAGCTCTGCGAGCGCCTCAGGATCATGACGCATTTTCTCCATGCACCAAAGATCAAACTCCTTGTTGATGAAGCCCGCCCGCGTGCCATCAAGTTGATGCGAGAGCCCGCCCGTGCCCAGCAGCACGATCTTCTTATCTGCGGGGAAAGAGGCAATGGCCTTGCCAATCTCCTGACCCAGTTTGAAGCAGCGTCTCGGCGTGGGCAAAGGATGCTGCACGGAATTGATCATCACCGGCACTGTCGCAATCGGCCAATCCCTGCCGCCGGGATACATCAGCGCCATAGGCAGTGTGAAGGCATGGTCTACCTGCACTTCCTGGCACATTGTGATGTCAAACTCATGCGCAACCAAATGCTCGATCATATGCCAGGATAAAGCTGGATCGCCTTTAAAAGGCTTGAGCACGGGAATGCCCCAGCCCTCATCGGCATTGTGATAGTGATCGGCGGCACCAATGGCGAAGGTCGGCATTTTATCGAGAAAATTATTCAACCCATGGTCATTGTAAATCACCACGGCCACATCCGGCCGCCCTCGCGCCAGCCAGCCATGGACAGGGTGAAAGGCGTCAAAAAACGGCTTCCAATAAGGATCTTGCTGCTGGCCCTGGGCAATGGCTTTGCCAATGGAGGGCACATGCGAAGTGGTCAATCCGCCAATGATCTGTGCCATGTCAGCGCCCCGCTTGCGCAAGCTTGGCCCGGAAGGCCTCAATCGACAGACCCGTCTGCTGGGCGCCAATATCCTGCACATTCAGTCCGAAAATCCCGGCAAACTTGGCCAGGTAATAAATATTGCCGCCAGCGGCGATCAATTGCAGCACATTGCGGCTGGCAATGGCCTTCTTTTGCGCCACGCTCAGGCCATAGCGCTCGCAATAGGCTGCCTCATCAGCCACAAAGGCCTCGCGATTGGCCTTATCGTTGAACGAGAAGCACATTTTATTCAGGGCATAGCCCTTGATGGCGGCATCTCCGTCAAAAATAGGGGTGCCGGGAATGGCGGGTCCAAATCCCATCTCAGATCCTTTGCCTTGCGAATTTCCTCCTGATAAAGCTCTCTCAACCCCATTGGTCGTGCCTTGATCAGGATCAAAACCATGCTCCTGATCGGACCGATCATTCCCAACCGCCCTTAATGAGAAGGCCTGCCATGCGCGCACCCACCATTCTGCCTCCCGATCCCAATCCCAAAAAGCCCGCCTTCAAAGCCCCGCCTTTGAGCTGTGATGCGCATACGCATATTTTTGGCCCCGGTGACCGCTATCCCTATGCGGCAGATGCCTCCTACATTCCCCATGATTGTGGACTAGATAAATTCCGGGAATTGCATGAGCGCATCGGCATTGAGCGCGCTGTCATCGTCAATGCCAGCTGCCATGGGCTCGATAATAGCGTTGTCACCGATGCCATTGCCGCTTCCAATGGCCTTTATAAAGGCGTTGGCAATGTCGATGATAGTTTCTCCGAGGCGCAGATTGAGGCGCTCGATCGTGGCGGTATTCACGGATGCCGCTTCACCTTTCTCAAGCGTCTGGGCCGCACGCCTGATATGAGCGCCTTTCATCGGGTCGTGGAGAAGATCAAAGCCTTTAAATGGCATGTGGTGATTTATCTCGATCCCGAAACAGTGGCTGATTTTGCGCCCATTCTCTCTGCGCTTCCCGTTGATTATGTGATTGATCACATGGGCACGGTGAAAGCTGAAAAGGGTCTCGATCAGCCCAATTTCAATGCCCTGCTTGATCTGGCCAAACGTGATCAGAAATGCTGGGTAAAAGTGTGCGGTTTTGAGCGCGCCTCGGCCAAGGGAGCGCCTTTCTATGATGCTGTGCCCTTCGGCGCGAAATTGGTTGAAACCATTCCTGATCGCGTGCTCTGGGGCACGGATTGGCCGCATCCCAATGTGACAATCATGCCCAATGATGGCGAATTGGTCGATCTAATCCCGCTTGTTGCTCCCACGCCAGAATTACAGAAAAAGCTGCTGGTTGATAATCCGGCCCGACTCTATCGCTTCTAAAGGGGCAAAGCGCCAATGTCTGTTGCAGGGCCCAGGGCCCTGCGAATGGCAGAGCAAGTAGCAAAGCAAGTAGCAAAGATTGAATCATCAAGGCGGGCCCTTATATGAAAGGGCTTCATACAGGTTTCGAGCATGAGCAGTCACATGGATGATGAGCAATTGAGTCTGCAGAAATTTTCAGTAGGTCAGCCTGTGCTGCGCACTGAAGATCCCAAACTTGTTCAAGGACAGGGTCTTTATACCGATGATGTGAACCTGCCCAATCAGGTCTATGCGGCTATGGTGCGCTCGCCCTATGCCCATGGGCTGATCAAATCCATTGATGTGGAAGCCGCCAAAGCCATGCCGGGCGTTCTGGCTGTCTATACGGCTGAGGATCTCAAAGCCTATGGGCCCTATCCATTCCGTGTGGCGATGAACAATCGCGATGGCTCGCCCGTCGTCAAACCCAAGCGTTATGCCCTGGCAGGTCGCAAGGTTACCTATGTTGGCGATCCTGTGGTCTGTGTAATCGCACTCACCCCATCGCAAGCGCAAGATGCCGCTGAGGCTGTCGGCCTCGATATTGAGCCGCTCAAGCCTGTTTTGAGCATGCAGGAGGCTGTCGCGGCTGATGCGCCACAAATTCTTGATGATGTGCCCGGCAATCTCGCGCTTGATTATCACTATGGCGATAGCGCCAAGGTCGAAGCAGCCTTTGCCTCTGCGGCCCATGTCACTAAAATGTTCATGACCGTGGCGCGTGTTGTCGTCAATGCAATGGAGCCGCGCGCTTGCGTGGGTGCTTATGATGAAAAGACGCAGCGCTTCACAATGTATGCTCCCACCCAAGGCGTGCATGGATCGAAAGTCTTTCTGGCCGAAATGCTCGGTGTAAACCCCGATCAAGTGCATTTCATATCCAATAATGTTGGCGGTTCCTTCGGCCTCAAGGGCTCGATGTTTGCCGAATATATTTGCGCTTTGCATGGCGCGCGCGCTTTGGGGCGTCCTGTCAAATGGACCGACACACGCTCAAGCAGTTTCTTGTCCGATCATCATGGCCGCGATCAGGAACATTTGTGTGAACTGGCGCTTGATAAGGACGGGCATTTCCTTGCGATACGCTGCACAGGCTTTGGCAATCTGGGCGCCCAGATGACGATGATTGGGCCGCTCTTCTCGTCCTTCAACATTGTCAAACACGTCAATGGCGCTTATCGCACGCCGCTGATTGAAGTCAGCACGCGCTGTGTATTCACCAATATGGTGCCGATCACAGCCTATCGTGGCGCTGGCCGTCCGGAGGGCAATTATTATATGGAACGGCTCGTTGATCGCGCCGCGCAGGAAATGGGTATTGACCCAGCTGAATTGCGCCGTCGCAATCATATCCAGCCTGAATCCATGCCTTGCAAAACACCCTCGGGTTCAACTTATGATTCGGGTAATTTCCCAGCCATTCTAACCAAAGCGCTTGAGCTTGCTGATTGGAATGGCTTTGCCGCACGCCAGAAAGCCAGTGCTCAGCAGGGCAAATTGCGCGGGCGCGGCATTGGCCAGTTTGTCGAAGTCACAGCTCCAGTGGCAGGAGAATTGGGCAAGATCACATTTAATAAAGATGGCACAGTGACACTATTCACAGGCTCGCATGATCACGGCCAGGGCCATGGCACAACATTCGCGCAGATTCTGAGCACTGAATTGGGCGTTCCCTTTGACAAAATCCGTCTCATGCAAGTTGATTCCGATCAATTGCGCATGGGCACGGGCACGGGCGGCTCAAAATCACTCATGTGTTCGGGCACAGCCATTGTTGAAGCCAGCGGCCTGGTGATTGAAAAGGGCAAACTGGTCGCCTCGCATCTATTGGAAACAGCGATTGCCGATATCACCTTTGCCAGAGGACGCTTTACAGTAGCAGGTACTGATCGGTCCATTTCGATCATGGATATGGCGCACAAACTCAATCAGGGGATGACACTGCCCAGCGAGGCGCCAACTTCGCTCGATGTTGATCATGTCTCCAGTGCCAAACCTGCAACTTTCCCCAATGGCTGCCACATTTGCGAAGTTGAGATTGATCCCGAAACAGGCGTCATCGAGATTGCCAAATATACAATGGTTGGAGATTTCGGCGTGGTTGTGAATCCCATCATTGTGACAGGTCAAGTGCAGGGCGGTGTCGTGCAAGGCATTGGTGAATGCTTGATGGAAAACACGGTCTATGATGAAGATGGCCAGCTTTTGTCCGGCTCTTTCATGGATTATGCCATGCCGCGCGCCAGCGATGTGCCTAATTTCGTCTATGCCGATCTGCCGACACGCGCCACCACTAATCCGCTGGGCGTGAAAGGCTGTGGTGAAGCTGGTTGCGCTGGATCTCTGACCTCTATCATGAATGCCATTATCGATGGCTTGTCTGTCTATGGCATTCGTCACATTGATATGCCCGCTACGCCTCATAAGGTCTGGCAAGCGATTGAGCAGGCTAAAAGAACACAACCGAACGCGGCGTGAACTCAAGGCCTTTCGCGCTATTGCGTGAAAGGCACCATGCGCCCAAGGATGACAATCAGCACCCAAAGAGTGAGTGAAACTGCCCCCGCTAGGCGTGCGGCAAAAGGCGGGGCGCTTTCGTTCCAGTCTGCCAATCTGCGCCATACACCCAAATGCAACACCAGCATATTGAGCCCGGCAAGAAAGATGAGACCCATTTTAAGATCAAAAGCAGTATTGGCGAGATAGCGGCTTGCTGCAGGCGCAAACATTAAAAAGCCGCTCATAAATGCCAATCCGGCAGCCAGCCAGATCAGGCCAATCACTTTGGCGGCCTCGTGCATTGGCTCTTTGCGCGCGAACACGCCCATCAGGCGCAAGTCAAGAAACAGCACGGCACCCACAACAAGCCCCAGCGAGACCACATGCATGGCCTCAAGCACAGGAAACCAGATCGGATTGTCAGTAATCTCCTGACTGATCGGCAAATCTTCAAGACGTGTCAGAATCTCTTGCAGGCTTATCCCTTGCAGCATTAGCCGGCCCTTATGAAAGAGATCAGGCGACCAGCCAGAGCAATGGCTATCCAGCAGGAGAAGAGGCTTGCGCCAGCAAGGCGCAGCATTACAGACAGTCGCTCGCTCGTTTGGCGTTTGAGCTTGTAAAGAAGCACAAGGAACAGGCTCAGACCAAGCACGATCAAAGCGAGCTTGGGCAAAAACATCAGGCTGTCAAAGGCGCGTGTGGGGCGATGCAGCACCATGAACACACCGGTGAGGCTTTGCACCAGAGCAGCGCCAATGATCCAGGGCAGAAGGCTTGCTCCGGCGCTTGCAGCAATGCCGGGTTGATCAAAGCCGCGCGCCAGCCGCAGGCCATAAAGACCCGCTGATCCCATCAGCACGCTCATGCCCAATAAATGCGTGATCTGCATAGCGGGGATCAGCCAGAAATAAATATTGGCCAATCCGCGCGCCCAAGCAGAGAATGCGCTCTGGTTGATCCCAATGCCGATCTGATGCGCCAGAGCCCACATGTGTCGCGCTCGCTTGACTAGCTGGGATGAGCGTTTTCAAGAATAATATGGCCGACAGCCGTGTTTGATGCAGGCACAGTGTAGAAGCGATAGACTTCCTTCACCTTTTCATCCAGTGCGCCGCGCATGACGAGCCACATCACCATTTCCACGCCTTCAGCACCTGCTTCGCGCATATATTCAACATGGCGCAGCTTCACAATCTTTTGCGGATCATTGGCGAGCCCATCTAGGAAAGCTTTGTCGAATTCCGAATTGATCAAGCCTGCGCGCGGGCCAGAAATCTGATGCGACATTCCGCCTGTGCCAAAGATGACAACCTTGAGATCTTCTGGATAGGATTCAACGGCGCGACGAATGGCAGCGCCAAGATCAAAACAGCGTTTGCCGGTTGGCGGCGGGAATAGCACCACATTGACAGCCAGAGGAATGACCGGGCAGGGCCATTCCTTGGGCGAGCCAAACATCAAATTGAGTGGCACGGTCAGGCCGTGATCAACTTCCATTTTATTGACGACGGTGAGATCGAACTCATCCAAAATTACTGATTGGGCAATATGCGCCGCCAGCTTGGGATGCCCCTTCACCACTGGCACGGGGCGCGGTCCCCAGCCCTCATCGGCGGGTGGAAATTCGGCAGCGCAGCCCAGCGCAAATGTCGGAACGACATCCATGGAAAAGGCAGTTGCGTGATCATTATACACAACGATGCACACATCCGGTTTGATCTTTTCAATCCAGCGCTTGGACTCTTCAAAGCCAGAAAAAACGCGGGTCCAATAAGGCTCCTGCGTTTTGCCAAGGTCTATGGCCGCGCCTATGGCTGGCACATGGGACGAGCAGACACCCGCGACGATCTTAGCCATTGCGATTTTCCCATTCCGATTTGTAGCGATTGCCAACGACCGAGCGTCCGCCCTTGAGCATCATATCGGCATAGGCCTCTTGGGTTGAGCTGGTCATAATGGCTGCGACTTGTTGAAAGGACAGGCCATCAGTCGCCGCCAGTTTGGCAGTGAAATAGATATTTCCGCCCAGCTCCAGCATACGATTCCACTGTCGCTTGAGGATGGACTCCTTCTGCTCCGGGGTCAGGCCGAACTGGTCGAGATAGGTCGATTCATTCTCCTTGAAGGCTTTGCGATTGTCGGCCTTCAACAAAGTCATGCAAAAAGCATTGATTCCATAGCCCTTCCGGGATTGGTCCTGGTCAAAAACGAAGGTCCCGGGGATATCGGCATATTCCTTTTTGGCGTCGCTCATTTCACGCACCCTTGGGTTAGCCCGTTGCTAGGCTCCGCTATGGCAAGCCAGAGCCCTCATGCTTAGGCAGATGGCATGATGCGGCCCTCGAGGCAAGTCCGGATAGAGGACGTCCGACATGTCGAAGACAGAGGTAAAGCCCTTGGAGCAAAGCCCGGCTTGTTTCTCTTTGCCAAGGGATATGCTAGAGGGGCGCCATTGTGGATGGAGCCATCGGTGCAATTCTGGCGGCCGCCCTCCAGCATTGGTCGCGCCCGCGGCGCGAGGAGCGTTCATCATTTAAAGCTAGGACAGGATCATGAAATTCTGCATCGTCGGAAATGGCGCCATGGGCGTGGCTCACCTCAAGGCATTGCGCAACATTGAGGGCGTCGAAGTCACCGCCATTCAAAGCCGCACGGCTGAAGGCACGGAAAAGACCGCAAAGGAATATAATGTTCCTTTCTGGACTACGGATTTTGAGGCCGCTATTACCCGCAAGGATGTCGACGCCGTCATTCTAACCTCCCCCACGCAAATGCATCATGATCAGGCCGCCGCCTGCATGAAAGCAGGCAAGCATGTTTTGATCGAAATCCCGATGACGGATTCGCTGAAAGATGCTGAAGATCTAGTGCGTCTGCAAAAGCAAACCGGCCTCACCGCAATGGCTGGCCATGTGCGTCGCTTCAATCCCGGCCATCAATGGGTTCATCAGGGTATTCAAGCAGGCCGCCTGCATTTGCAGCAGATCCAGGCGCATACTTATTTCTTCCGTCGCAAAAATATGAATGCTTTGGGCGCCCCGCGCTCCTGGGTTGATCATCTGCTCTGGCATCATGCCTGCCATACGGTTGATATGTTCATCTATCAGACCGGTGATGTGCCCGAGCAAATCTATGGTGTCGAAGGTCCGCATCATCCCGAATTAGGGATTGCCATGGATCTGGCCATTATCATGAAGGCAAAGAATGGCGCTGTGTGCACACTTTCCACCTCGTTCAATAATGATGGTCCGATTGGCTCGCCCTATCGCTATATTTGCGACAATGGCACTTACATCGCTTTCTATGACGATCTCACCACAGGACATGGCGAAAAGGTCGACACCTCCAAGGTCGATGTCTCGCAAAATGGTTTTGAAAATCAGGATCGCGAATTCATCAAGGCGATCAAGGAAAACCGCCAGCCCAATTCATCTGTCGAAGATGCGCTGCGCGCCATGCAGACCCTCGACAAGGTCGAGCAGCAATTGATCAAGAACCGTCATTGATCG
>OMIJ01000050.1 GCA_900299065.1 Hyphomicrobiales bacterium | reverse complement strand
TTTTCTTTTTGCCCTTTTCGGCAATCTCAACCAAAGTGCGCATGATCAGGCGCGTGCCTTCCAGCCGCTCATCGGTTGAGTCAAAGTCGCGAATGAAGACGATCTTCATGTCAGGGCGCACTTTGGCCTCTGACCTTTGCTCGGCGATATAGCGAACGAGGCCTTGCGGATTGGCAAAAGAATTATCACGGAAGGCAATGATCACACCCTTGGGACCAGCATCGACCTTTTCAACATGAGCCCTGCGAGACAGAGCTTTGATTGAAACCAGTTTCATTAATTGCTTGGCCTCGGCGGGCATGGGACCAAAGCGATCAATCATTTCAGCGGCAAAGGTTTCAATCTCCTCATCACTCTCCAATGTTGACAGACGGCGATAGAGAGACAGACGCAAAGTGAGATCTGAGACATAGGTCTCTGGAATTGTCACGGGTGAGCCCAGAGTAATGTTAGGCGACCAGGCTTCTTCGGCCGGCTCTTCCAGCCCCGCCTTGAGAGCTGTGACCGCCTCTTCCAGCATTTGCTGATAGAGCTCATAGCCCACCTCTTTAATATGACCAGATTGCTCATCGCCCAGCAAATTACCACTGCCGCGCAAATCCAGATCATGACTGGCAAGCTGGAATCCGGCTCCCAATGTGTCGAGCGTTTGCAAAACTTTTAATCGCTTCTCGGCCTGTGGCGTAATCTGCTTCTTTGCGGGCAGCGTGAAGAGCGCATAGGCCCTGATCTTGGAGCGGCCAACGCGGCCCCGCAATTGATAGAGCTGCGCGAGGCCAAACATATCAGCGCGATTTACGATCAAAGTATTGGCCGTTGGAATATCCAGGCCAGATTCAACAATGGCCGTGGATACGAGCACATCATATTTGCCTTCATAAAAGGCCGACATTTTGTCCTCAAGCTCGCCCGATGGCATTTGCCCGTGCGCAATCACGAATTTCACTTCCGGCACTTGCGTGCGCAGGAAGGTCGTCACATCATCAATATCCTCAATGCGCGGACAAACATAGAAGCTCTGCCCCCCACGATAACGCTCGCGCAGCAAAGCCTCGCGAATGATCAGCTCATCAAATGGCGTGATAAAGGTGCGCACGGCCAAGCGGTCGACAGGCGCTGTGGCAATGATCGAGAGTTCGCGCACACCTGTGAGTGCCAATTGCAATGTGCGCGGGATCGGAGTTGCTGACAAAGTGAGCACATGCACTTCAGCCCGCAGTTCTTTCAGGCGCTCTTTGTGAGCGACGCCGAAATGTTGCTCTTCATCGATGATGACAAGGCCAAGATCCTTGAACTGAACCGATTTACCCAGCACAGCATGAGTGCCCACAACAATATCGACAGCGCCCGATTCAAGCCCGGCTTTAGCTGCTTTCAAATCGGCCGCACTGACCATGCGCGACATCTGCGCCACTTTCAAAGGCAAGCCGGAAAAGCGCTGGACAAAATTGCGATAATGCTGGCGTGCGAGCAATGTCGTGGGAACCACAACAGCGACTTGTTTACCATTAATGGCTGCAGCAAAGGCAGCGCGCAGAGCCACTTCGGTTTTACCAAAGCCCACATCGCCACATACAAGCCGATCCATGGGGCGGCCTTTGGCGAGATCTTCGAGTACAGAGTCAATGGCGCCCTGTTGATCCTCGGTCTCCTCAAAGGCAAAGCGCGCGCAAAATTCATCAAACAGGCCTTCAGGGGGAACAAGGCGCGGGGCTTCGTGCAATTGGCGCGCGGCGGCGATCTTGATCAAAGCATGCGCCATTTCGCGTATGCGCTTTTTCATTCGCGCTTTGCGCGTCTGCCAACCCACACCGCCCAAACGATCAAGCTGGACTTCGGTCTCTTCCGAGCCATAGCGAGAGAGCAATTCGAGATTTTCTACCGGCAGAAATAATTTATCACCGCCGGCATAATGCAGCTCAAGGCAATCATGCGGTGCCCCGGCCGCTTCAATCGTGCGCAAGCCAATGAAGCGCCCAATACCGTGATCAACATGGACGACCAGATCACCAGGTGCGAGAGCGGCAACTTCAGACAGAAAATCCTGAGCGCGGCGCGACTTCTTGCGCTGGCGCACAAGCCTGTCTCCCAAAATATCCTGCTCGCCGATGATGACCAGATCGCCCGCCTCAAAGCCTTGCTCAAGACCTATGACGGCCAGCGGATATTTATCCTTTGCTACAGCCAGAGCCTGATCAAGGCTGGAGACCAATTCGCTGTTTTTGAGTCCATGATCAGCCAGAACACTGGAGAGGCGTTCACGCGTGCCATCCGACCAGCCGGCAATGATCACCTTGCGACCTTGAGATTGCATATTGCGCACATGGATAACGAGCTGTTCAAAGACATTGACCGTCTCATCGGCGCGCTCGGCTGCAAAATTACGCCCCACACGCGCGCCGCAATCCAACACGAAATCCCGCGAAGTTTCCGGCACGGCAAAAGGCGAGAGGCGCGCAAGAGAGCGCGTCTCCAATTGCTTTGTCCAATCCGCCTGGCTCAGATAGAGCGCATCGGACGGCAAGGGTTTGTAGGAAGATTGCGCCGGATCCTGATCATATTGCTGCTTACGTGCCTGATAATAATCCTTGATCTGCGCCAGTCGCTCGCTGGCGGCCTCATCGCATAAAGCATCGAATATGATAGGCGCGTCTTCAATATAATCAAAGATCGTATCGAGCCCCTCGAAAAACAATGGCAGCCAATGTTCCATGCCGGGATGGCGGCGCCCTTCGCTGATCGCCTCATATAAAGTATCGCCGCGCGTCTGCGCCCCAAATTGCGACACATAGGACTGACGGAAACGTCGCATGGATTGGCTGGTCAATTGCACTTCGCTCATTGGCACAAGATCCAAATCACGCAATTGACCTAAAGTGCGTTGGGTCTCGGCATCAAAGCTGCGAATGGATTCCAATATATCGCCAAAAAAATCGAGCCTTATCGGCACACTCATGCCCGGCGCATAGAGATCGAGAATGCCGCCCCGCAGGGCATATTCACCAATATCGCGCACAGTGCTGGAGCGGATGAAGCCATTCACCTCGAGCCAGCTTGCCAGCACATTCATATCCAGCGCATTGCCAGGGGCTGCGGAGAAGCTCTCTGTCGTCATCCATTTGCGCGGAGGAACGCGCTGTAAGAGCGCCTCAATCGTGGTGCATAAGATACGCGGGCGCTCCAGGCTGGATCTTGTACGCGCAAGGCGCGCCAAGACAGTCATGCGGCGCGCAGTCACACTGGCATTGGGCGAAACGCGATCATAGGGCTGACAATCCCAGGCCGGAAAATCCAGCGCTTCTATCGAGGGGGCGGCAAAGGCCAGCATGTCCTGAAAGGCACGCGAGCGCTGAGCATCACGGGCCACATGGACAAGAACGGCTGATCGTTTCTCGCCAGCCTTGGCAAGACCGCGCGCCAGATCAGCGCTCACCAGCGCATCAAAGCCATCAGGCACAGAGGCCAAAGTAACCGAGCCACCGTTATAAATACGAGCAAGTGCGCGGGTGAGATCGGACATGAGCTTAACCTAAAATTTCAGGATCTAGAATTTCAGGGCTCCATTATGGGTATGAAATGCTTTCAAGGCGCGAAACAAAGGCGTGTCATAGGCAGACTCAACCGGGGCCTCATCGGTGAGCCATTTGAGCGCATCGCGATCGGTGACATCCTCCAGCAGGCGCTCGAAATCATCCAGATCAGCTTCGGACATTTGGGGCAATCTGGCATCGGCAAATTGGCCGAACAGAAAATCCATTTCGCGCATGCCGCGATGATGGGCGCGGAATAAAATCCGGCGCCGCCGCGGATCAAGATCAGCGCTGGAAATTTGAGGGCTGGACATGGGCGCTCCTGCGGCACTCTTGCGGGTGAAACAAAGATTACGCCGGATGAGAATTCACCCGGCGTCGAATAGTTTCCATATAGAGTGCTTGAGTGCGTTTGTCAGGCGGGTACTCGCCCAAATGTGGGGAAGCGTGTAAAAAGTCGCAATGCGGCCCGCCATACTCAATCCTTTATTTGCCGAAATCGCCAGCCTGCCGGGCATTGGCCCCAAGACCGGCAAGCTGTTCGAGCGCTTATTTTCAGGCGCGCCGCTTGTGCTCGACCTCCTCTTTCATCTGCCGCATAAGACCATTGACCGGCGCAATCGGCCCCGAATCAAGGATGCCCCGAGGGATGAGATTGTGACCTTGGAAGTGCGCGTGGCCGAACATAGGCCGCCGCAAAATACCCGTTCGAAAGCCCCCTATCGCGTTTTGGTCGAGGATGAGACGGGCGATGTGCTGCTGATTTTCTTTCTCGCCAATCATGGCTGGATTGAAAAATCATTGCCGATTGGCGCCAAGCGCTGGGTCTCGGGGCGGCTCGAACTTTGGGATGGCCATTTGCAAATGGTTCATCCTGATCGAGTGCTGGATGAAGAGGGGCTGGCGCGCCTGCCGCCTATTGAACCGGTTTATTTTCTTACCGAGGGCCTGCATCAGCGCAATGTGCAAAAAGCTGCCGAAGCGGCGCTGGCGCGTCTTTCAGATCTACCGGAATGGCTTGACCCAGCTTTTCAAGCGCAGCGCAAATGGCCCGGCTTTCGCCAAGCCTTGCTGGAGCAACATCATCCCTCCTCACCGCGCGCGATAGAGCCTACATCACCATCGCGCATGCGGCTTGCTTATGATGAATTGCTCGCCAATCAATTGGCATTAGTTCTGGTGCGCGCGCATATGCGCCAACAAAGCGGGCGGGCTCATCAAGGCACGGGCATTTTAAGTACAAAAATTGAATCTGCCCTGCCCTTCACCCTCACCCAAGCGCAGATCAAAGCCCTCAGCGAGATTAGAGCTGATCTGGCGCAACCGCGTCGCATGCTGCGCCTTTTGCAAGGCGATGTTGGCTCGGGAAAGACTTTGGTGGCTCTGCTGGCCATGGCTAGTGTAGTGGAAGCTGGTAGTCAGGCTGCGATGATGGCACCGACCGAAATTCTCGC
The DNA here is from genome assembly GCA_900299065.1 of Hyphomicrobiales bacterium. Taxonomy (GTDB): domain Bacteria; phylum Pseudomonadota; class Alphaproteobacteria; order Rhizobiales; family Beijerinckiaceae; genus Terripilifer. The sequence goes on along the minus strand of OMIJ01000050.1, from coordinate 2,996 downwards.
CCGGCAACATTTTGAACGCATGCTGCCCCTATGCGAACAAGCGGGCTTGCGCCTTGGCCTTTTAACTGGCCGCGATAAAGCAGCTGAGCGCAACAAGACATTGGCAGCGCTGGCACAGGGCGAGATTGACATTTTGATTGGCACGCATGCGATCTTTCAAGAGAAGGTTGTTTTCAAAGATCTGGCCTTTGCCGTGGTTGATGAGCAACATCGCTTTGGCGTGCATCAGCGCCTCGCCTTGGGCGACAAGGGTGAGAATGTCGATATTCTGGTGATGACGGCAACGCCTATTCCACGCACGCTTGTGCTGACTTACTTCGGCGATATGGATGTCTCAACTTTGCGCGAAAAGCCTGCTGGCCGCCAGCCGATTGATACACGCGCACTGCCAATCGACCGGCTTGATGAAATGATTGAAGCTGTCGGGCGTGCGCTAGCGAATGGCGCGCGCGTCTACTGGATCTGTCCCCTGGTTGAAGAGAGCGAAGATCTAGATATTTCTGCCGTCGAAGAAAGACATGAAATGCTCATGCAATTCTTTGGGAACAAAGTCGGGCTTGTGCATGGGCGCATGAAGGGCCCCGATAAAGATGCCGCCATGGATCATTTCCAGCGTGGCGAGACACAAATTCTGGTTGCCACAACGGTAATTGAAGTGGGTGTGGACGTGCCGCAAGCCACGATCATGATTATTGAACATGCTGAGCGCTTTGGTCTGGCGCAATTGCATCAATTACGCGGCCGGGTCGGACGTGGAAGCAATAAATCTTCTTGTGTGCTGCTTTATAAAGCCCCTTTGGGAGAAGTCGCCAAAGCGCGGATATCAATCATGCGAGAAAGCGAGGATGGATTTAGGATTGCTGAGGAAGATTTGCGTCTGCGTGGTGAGGGCGAAATATTGGGCACACGTCAATCTGGCGTGCCCGGCTTTCGCATTGCCGATCTGAGCGTGCATGCCGAATTGCTCGCCATTGCCAGAGATGATGCGCAATTAATCCTGCAAAAAGATCCTCAACTGGCCAGCCCTAGAGGCGAGGCTTTGCGCGCCTTGCTCTATTTATTTGGCCGCGATGCCGCCATCAAAGTGTTGCGCGCAGGCTAGAACTTTTATGCGCTTTAGCCTTTTGAGGCATTGGCTGCTAGCGCCGCAAGCTTGGCTTGCTCCTCTGGAAGAATGAGCCCGGCGGACATGATGAGTTTGGCCGCATCATCCGGCGTAAGGCTGATTTCAATCACCTCTGTGGCAGGCAAATAAAAATAAAAGCCCGTTGTGGGATTGGGCGAGCAAGGCAGGAAGACGGAAATATATTCATCTGAAGCGGGCAGAACCTGACTGACTTGCTTCACTGGCGGGGATGAAATGAAGACAATCGACCACATGCCCTTGGCTGGATATTGCACCAGACCCACACGCCGAAACGATGTGCCGGACTGACTGAAGATCGTTTCAAAAATCTGCTTCACACTGCGATACAAACCACGCACAACTGGCATGCCATCAAGCATGACCTCGCTGAGGTTCAGCAAAGTGCGCCCAAGAATATTGGTTGCCAGAAAGCCAAGAAGAACCAGACCAATTACAGCCAGCAAAACGCCTGTGCCCGGTACACGTACAGGCAAATAAAGATCCGGCCACAAGCTTGGCGGTATCAGCGGCTTGACCCATTGATCCACTGTATTGACGAACCACCAGACGAGCCAGATCGTGACGGCAAGAGGTCCGGCAATCACAAGCCCGGCAAGAAACCAATTTCGCAAGCGTGCGAAAAGACCCGGATGCTTTGGCGGCGCATTGGGCGGGGGGAAAATCGGCTGCGCATCTGAAGACAGAGGATCTGATGACAAGATTGTGACTCGCTAGCTTTAAGAACCGCCAAAGTGACCCCAAAGCGGCCCGAATGGCAATAGGGTCTTATTCCTAATGAAGCTGTGTGAAAATTATCTTCACCAAAGGGTTTAAATTGGTTCAAAATTGACTCGCACGCAAAGGCGATCTTTGGGGCTTAGGGCGCGGCAGGCATTGGGACGCGGCAGGCATTGAGACCTCCTGGTTTCAATGCGCTGCAACCATCCACCCAATAGACTGGGCTGATCAGTGACTTTGGGGCTGCGTGTCGGGCAGACGGCTAATCACAATCAATGTAATGCAAGATGTCGCGGCCATAACCCATAAGAGAGTTGTAAAGCCCGAGGCTTTGACGATCGGCCCGATTAGCCAGACAGCAATTGAGCTGGCCGCAAGCGCAATGGCCAGCCGCATGCCTGATATACGTGAGCGCATGCTATCATCAATATAGCGCACGACCATGGCTTCGGTAAAAGGCACGGCGCCAAAAATGCTGGCCATGAATAAAAGCTGGGCAAAATAGAATGTCCAGCTCTGGCTATTGGCTGCCAGAACCAAAGCAAAAATTTGAATGCTGATGATTGAGAGGTAAAGCACTTTTAAAGGAACTTTATCGAGCAATGTACCAACCAGGACTTGCGTCAAAGAGGCCAATACATAAACAATCGCGAGATAAAAACCTATCCGCGAAGGATCGCGCGAAATATCCTCAAACCGGCTGGTTAAAAGCTCAAAATTGCTATTGGTTGAAAAATTGAACACCACACTGCTGCTAGTCGCAGCCAGAGTCATAATCAGCAGCAAATGGCCAATCGAGAAACCTAGATTCATATTCATGGTCGGTTTTTTGCGGGCCGGAGCCATGGCTTCCTTTGGACTGCTTGCTGCGAAGATAAGCCCACAGACAATGCTTACAAGGCCTGGAATGATGAAGGCCATGCGCCAACCAAAATAATCAAGCGTCAGCCCTGTCACACCAGCCGCGGCAGCAAGCCCGAGATTTCCGGCCAATCCATTCACGCCAATCACCCAGCCAGGCTTGGCTGCCCCCTGTACCAGCATGGGTATGCCAATGGGATGGTAGATGGATGCTGCTAGGCCAAGCGCAGCAAGCGCAAAAGCCAATTGCAAGGGCGTTTGTGTGAAGCTC
>OMIJ01000049.1 GCA_900299065.1 Hyphomicrobiales bacterium | reverse complement strand
TCTTAATCATGGCGGTCAGCATTAGCCAATGCTAATTGAGGAGAGTAGGTTTGCTGGCTGAATCGAGGAATTACAAAACGTGCAAATTTTCATTATAAAGACTTTTACCATAATTATGCAGGACCCGGATGTGGAGCTGAGCCTTTGACTGCGCGCAAACCTCCCCGGCGTTTTGGTGCAAAAGAACAACGTCCCGAGGAAACTGAAATCGTCCCCGGCCTTGCAGCCCGCATATTGGCTGCTCTGGCCGTTGCTGATGTGATGACAGGTACGCATCAACTCGATGAGCGTTTTGCCACAGATGGGGCTTTATTCAAGGCGCAAGACATGGAGCCGCGTGATCGCTCTTTGGCTCGCTCCATAGCGACGGTTGCTTTGCGTCGCATGGGTACGATCAAATCAATTCTCGGCCGGTTTCTCAAAGATGGCTACCCCAAAAAAGTTCCTCATCTTGAATGGATTTTGGTAATAGGCGCGGCACAAATTCTGTATCTTGATGTGCCCGATCATGCTGCTGTCGATCTGGCTGTGCGCAGCGTAAGGCGCGATACCAAAATGGCAGCCTTTGCAGGCCTCACCAATGCGGTATTGCGCAATCTCATTCGTCAGCGCGATCTGGGTCTGCCGGAAGAAGATGCCTTTGTCGATTTGCCCAATTGGCTATCGGCACGCTGGCGTAAAACCTATGGTGATGACGTCGCCAAGCAAATGATTGCGGCGCAAAGCCGTGAGCCTACATTGGATCTAACCTTGCGTGAGCCTTCAGATGAATGGCTCGTCAAATTAGGTGGCCGTCGTCTACCCACTGGCTCTTTGCGCCTAGAGACCCATGCTCCCATTCATGAATTGCCTGGCTATGAAGAGGGGCAATGGTGGGTGCAGGATGCCGCCGCCGCTTTGCCTGCGCAATTATTGCAGGTTGAAGCCGGTCAGAGAGTCATAGATCTATGTGCCGCCCCCGGCGGCAAGACAGCGCAATTGGCCGCCAAAGGTGCTCAGGTCGTAGCTCTTGATCGCTCAGCCGAGCGGCTCAAGCGTGTAGCGGCCAATCTGGTGCGATTGGGCTTGCAGGCTGAAATGCGGGTTGGCGATGCTTTGAGCTTTTCTGCTGCGCCCTTTGATGCCGTACTTTTGGATGCACCCTGTTCTTCGACAGGAACCATTCGCCGTCATCCTGATGTTGCATGGTCGAAGAAATCGAGTGACATTGTCTCGCTAGCGGCCATTCAGGCCAAAATGCTTGATCGGGCTGTGCACTTGCTCAAACCCGGCGGGCGCCTTGTTTACAGTGTCTGCTCGTTGGAGCCGGAGGAGGGGGAGGCGCAAATTGCTGCCCTTCTGCGCCGCAATCAGGATTTACGGCGCGTGGCCATTATGCCGGGGGAGATTGGCATTGCAGCCGAATGGCTTAATGATCAGGGCGAATTACGCACCTTGCCGCATTTTCTGCCCGATCCTGAGCCGCGGCTTGCCGGAATAGACGGGTTTTTTGCGGCCAGACTCACAAAGGTTTGAGAATTTTGAGGAAACACCCTCTCATTCATGTTATGGGGGCGTCCATTTCATTTCTGGAGTTTTGGTTTGGCCTGGGTCAGTCTTGCAGAGCGAATGCGAGCAACGCGCTTTGTAAGCGGGCGTGCAGCCCGTCGGCTAAGGGTTGGTGTGCAATCCCCCTTCACACTGATCACGCGCTGGGGCTTTGCTATTCCCGAGCGTTTGCTGATTGCCCCGCAGGACATCAGAACCAGCGATCCGACAATCGCCGACGATATTTATGCCGGACATTTCAGTCTGGCTTCGCGCATTGTTAATACGCATGGCCAATCGCCTTTCGTGATCGTTCCGCCATCGCAGGAATGGGAAGAGGCTTTGCATGGCTTTGGCTGGTTACGTCATCTGCGTGCCGCCGATACGGCTTTATCGCGGGCCAATGGACGTGCTCTGGTCGAAGAATGGATAGACCTCTTTGGATCTGTGGATACGGGGCCAGGCTGGACGCCGGCCATGGCCAGTCGCCGCTTGATCGCCTGGCTCAGTCAGTCGCCTTTGATTCTCGAAAATGCAGATCGCGACTTTTATCGTAAATTGATGAAATGCCTCGGCTGGCATGGCCGATATCTGCAAAGAGCCATGTCGGGCGTCATAGCAGATCATGACCGCTTGATTGTAGCTATGGCACTCATGGATCTCAGCTTGTGTGCGCAGGGCCTGGATCGTTTACAAAAACGCGCGCTCAAATGGCTCACTGAAGAATTGCGCCGCCAGATTCTCCCCGATGGTGGCCATATTGGTCGTAATCCGCAAGTGCTCGTCGATCTATTGGTTGATCTTCTCCCTCTGCGCCAGGCCTTTGTTGCGCGTGGTATTGCCGTGCCAGCGCAACTCATTCAATCGATTGATCGCATGATGCCTATGCTGCGTATGTTTCGACATGCCGATGGCAGTCTGGCGCTATTCAATGGCATGGGCAATACACCGCCTGATCTCGTGGCCACTGTTTTGGCTTATGATGATGCGCGCACCCAGCCCATCTTCAATGCGCCCCATTCAGGTTATCAAAGATTGGAAGCTAACGGCTCCATTGTCATCATGGAGACGGGATCGCCGCCGCCTGTGGGATTTTCGCATCAGGCCCATGCGGGCTGTTTGTCATTCGAGTTTTCCGCTGGTCAGAGCCGTTTAATTGTCAATTGCGGCGCGCCGCGTGCGGGGCGTCCCGCTTTTACTGAAGCGGCCCGCAGTACGCCTGCTCATTCAACCTTGATCCTGTCTGATAGTAATTCATCGCGCATCGTCACCGGGGCAAATGTTTCGCGCAGCCTTGAAGGATTGATCGTCGCTGGCCCCTCGCAAGTGCCCGTCAAACGTATCTCAAACGAGGACGGAGTCAGTCTCGAGGCCTCGCATGATGGCTATCAGAATAAATTTGGTGTTCTGCATCATCGCAGGCTGACTTTGGCGCCAGATGGATCCTATCTTTTTGGTGAGGATAAATTGTCGCTTGCCGGGCGACACAGTTCGGGTACCGGCGAATATGTTCTTCGCTTTCACCTACACCCCTCTGTTCAGGTGCAAGCCTATGAAGATCAGCGCGCAGTTCAATTGGTTGCCGCCAATGGCGAGGCCTGGTTATTTCACGCCAGTGGACAGACAATTGCGATCGATCAAAGCATTTTCTTTGCCGCGCCGGATGGCGTGCGTCCCACAATGCAATTGGTTGTGTCGGGCAAAGTGCAGGATCTGCCTGAAGTGAAATGGGCTTTGATCCGTCAGTCGCAGCTCTCAATGGGTTGAGCCCGCTCAAACTTGCACTTGAGTGCTTGCGCTTGGCGCGCTTCAGGTCCAAGATATTGGGCAATATGATGTCGCAAAACGTCTGGCAAAGAAAAGCATAGGAAACGCTCATGTCTGACATTCCACCCTTCTTGCGCTCCCTTTTGACCCGTCGGTCTATGCTCGCTGTGACACTTGCCGCCCCGTTGAGCGCGGCCGGTTCCGCCAAAGCGCAAGTGAAATATCCCAATGGTCCCGTTCGGGTCATTCTTCCTTTCGCAGCAGGGGGTGTGGCTGATATTACCGCGCGCCTCGTCGCGGAACGCTTGGGCGAAAAACTGGGCCAGAGGTTTGTCATTGAAAACATGCCCGGTGCTGGCGGTGTTGCCGCTGCGCGTGCTGTTCTGCAGGCTCCGGCTGATGGTCAAACGCTCGCCTTGTTTTCTAATGGCACAGCAATCAGCGTGCCTCTGTTCAAGCAATTGCGTTTTGATCCAGTCAATGAATTTGTACCCATTTCCACTTTGGGCACTTTTGACTTTCTCTTCGTCACAGCTGCCGATGCACCTTACAAAACGCTGGGCGATCTGTTGAAATTTGCCAAGGCCAATTCTGGTCTTGCCAATATTGGAACGGTGACCGCAGGTAGCACGCAAAATCTGAGCGCCGAATTGTTCAAAGCCTCTGCCAAAGTGGATATGAGCATTGTGCCCTTTAAGGCGACGCCTGAAATTCTGCTCGCTGTTACAAAGCATGATATTTACATGGCGATAGATTCTTATGCTTCAATGCAAGGCTTGATTGAAGCGGGCAAGATAAGGGCTCTGGCGAGTTCCGGTGCAATGCGCGGTGAGACGACGCCCGATCTGCCAACTGTTGCTGAATCGGGCGTGCCAGGATTTGATGTCACGTCATGGAATGCAATCTTTGCACAAAAGGGCACGCCACAGCCTATTATTGATCAGCTCAATTCTGCCATTCGCGATGTGCTGCGTGAGCAAGAGCTGCGCGTCGCTTTTCTCAAATTGGGCATCACACCCATTGCCTCATCGCCGGCGGAATTGGCAATGCGCTTGAAGTCGGACATTGAAAAATGGGGCGCAGTGATAAAATCAGCCGGGATCGAACAACAATAGGATCTGCGCGATAAATCTGTCTTGCAGTCAGATTTTAAATTTACGATTTGGCGTTTTAGACAGTTTAATCAATGGATGATGCAATGGATGTGTTGATGCCCGTGCCGCTTCCGCCTCTTATCAGGCAGGCTATGGCGCAGCATTTCACGCTCCATACTTTATGGAATCAAGCTGACCCAGATGCGTTGATTGAACAGATCGCGCCCAGAATCAAAGCAATTGTGACAGGCGTTGCGATTCTGGCGGAAGATCATCAATATCCCATCACATCATCTGTCATGCAGCGCTTTCCGAATTTGCGCCTCATTGCCAATCTTGGTGTTGGCTATGACAATATTGATGTGTCGTTTGCGCGCCAGCATGGCATTGAGGTGACCAATACGCCCGATGTGCTGACCGATGAGACTGCCGATACAGCCATGGGTCTTCTGCTCAATACCATTCGCGAATTTTCAAAAGCTGAAGCCTATCTGCGCGCCGGCCATTGGCTACAAAAACCCTATCGTCTGTCGGCGTCTTTGCGCGGACGCACAATGGGCATTGTCGGTTTGGGGCGCATTGGCAAAGCCATTGCAAAACGTGCTGAGCCCTTCGGTCTGCGTATTGTCTATCATGGCCGTCATCATCAGACTGACATGCCTTATGAGTATTATCCCTCACTGGTTGATATGGCCCGCGCCGTTGATATTCTCATGATAGTTGCGCCCGGCGGACCACAGACGCGTCACATGATCAATGCACAAATTCTTCAGGCTCTGGGGGCAGATGGTGTGCTGATCAATATTGCGCGTGGATCATTGGTTGATGAAGAGGCGTTGATCGAGGCTCTGACCAAGCGTACCATTCGGGCCGCCGGTCTGGATGTCTATGCCAATGAACCCCATGTGCCACAGCAATTGCTCGATCTCGATCATGTGGTGCTCTTGCCCCATATAGGCTCTGGTTCCCAGCCTACACGCGATCTCATGTGCCAGCTTGTGGTCGACAATGTGCTAGCCTTCGGCAAGGGAGAGGCTGTCCTGACGCCGGTTCGGGATGCGTAATGAAAAAATCTAGAACCAAGAGCATTCATATTTTAGAGAGTCATCTATATTAAACTAATATTGTGGGTCCGATTTCCCATGAGGGTCGCTATGTCATCCAATGCTCGCCGCTTATTATTTGGGCTCTCAGCCTGTTCGGTTTTGAGCCTGTCTGTTTTGACTCTTAGTCCAGCTCTGGCGCAGCAGGGGAATACTCCTGCGGGCGGCTTTCGCCCCATACCCGATGCCAATGGCTCGGCGGCCGTTCCCGCCAAGCCAGCGGCACCTCGCGCACAGACCCCTGCCAAGCCGGCTGCCAATGCTGCGCCCGTCAGAGGATCTGAAAATGCCGGACGCTATAATCTCTTTCGCGATGACCACAAGGATACGGGTTGTCTGGTGACGCTGGATGACAAGGCGCGCGGGCCCTCTGGCACGCTGAAAGCTGTTCTGGCCCCGGCCTGCCGCGATCAGGGTCTTGTCATTTTTGATCCTGTTGGCTGGCATTTCGAGCGCAATCGCTTGGGGCTTTTGGCGCGCAAGGGCCATTTCGCTTATTTTGATCTGGAGCCCGATGGCTATTGGCGCCGCGATCCCAAAGAGGGTGGCAAGCCGCTTTATCTGCGCAAATTATAATTGGCCTCAGCTGTTCATGGCTTCCTTGCTGGCGAGCATCATATAATTGACATCGCAATCCGAACTGGTCCGCCAGTCTCGCCGCAACGGGTTATAGACAACGCCAAGGGGCCGATGTGTAATCAGGCCATTAGCCTCAATAGCATCGGCCAATTCATCAGGGGTGACAAATTGCTCCCAATGATGCGTCCCCTTGGGAACCCATTGCAGAATATATTCAGCCCCGACAATAGCCAAGGCAAAGCTTTTTAAAGTCCGGTTCAATGTTGCGGCAAAGAACAAGCCGCCCGGGCGCACCAATGTGCAGCAGGTGGCAATAAAGGCTGAAACGTCGGTGACATGCTCCACAACTTCCATGGCCGCAACGACATCAAATTGCGCTCCCGAGTCCGCCAGCTCTTCGGCAAGGGTCTGACGGTAATCGATTGACAGGCCCTGTTCCTCGGCATGGCGCCGGGCGATCTCAATATTATCCCTGCCCGGGTCTATGCCTGTGACATTGGCCCCCAATCGCGCCAAAGGCTCGCATAATAATCCTCCGCCACAACCAATATCGAGCAGGCTGAGATTAGAAAGAGGATTTGCCCTAGTTATGTCACGCGGCGAGCTTTGCGACTGGAAATGCCGCACTATTTCATCCCTGATGAAACCAATCCGGATGGGATTGAGTTGGTGCAGGGGTTTCATGGAGCCGGACAAATTCCACCATTCGTCCCCAAGGCGATTGAATTTCTCCAGATCTGCAGCATCGACTGTTGAACCAGATTTGGGCATCATGGGGACGAATCCTGAGCATAAGGGAAACCGGGGGCGCCAATGAAGCGCTATACTATGGGTTCTGCCCTGATCATATGGCTGATGGCAACAGGCTTGTGTCTGGCCCAGCAGCAGACCTCTTCGCGTCCCAAACCCTGGACGGGTATTATAGGCACCGAAAAACGGTTTACCTTTTCTGATTATGCCAAAAATCAAGGCCTGCAAGCCGAGCAGCTCAAGACCCATTTGTCAGGCGTGCAAATGCTGGAATGTCGCGCCACTCAATTCACTGCCCTGATCGTTGGCGCGCCTGATATTGTTGTGACCGTGGCCCATGCTTTTTGGGAGCGCTCGGGCTTGCCTCGCTCGCCAACCTCCTGCGGCGTGTTTGTCAATCGCGACAATCGCACCGATCTTTATATGATCAACGCTCATTCGCTCGTCACCGGCAAATTTAGCTATGGCCCGATTGAGGATAATAGCCCTGTCGATTGGGCCGTCATGCGCTTGCGCCGTCCAGTCGAGGCTATCCAGCCCTTTGACTTGCCTGATGAGAAAGCCCCCGTCTGGCAGGATGATCAATCGGTCTTTCTGGCCACCGGGCCACAATATAACTTCCCTCTGCGCGATGTGGCCGTAAGGCTGTTAGAGGATTGCAAATTGCGCCGGGTGGTTGACAGGGGCGAAGGGCCCATTTTGTTCAAAACCGATTGCGACACAGGTTTGGGGGCTTCAGGCGGGGCCTATATTGCCAGCCTTGGGGCCCAAAGGCCCGTGCTTTTGGGGTTGCAATCGGCCAATCGTGGCGAGCCTGGCTGTACGGCCTATGATGAAGCCTTGTGTTTTGCTCTCGGCGTTCCCATTGCCGGGGAATTGCGGGCAGCTATCGTCAAAATGATGACCAGCGACATCAAAACAGATTTGGAACGCTGATCCACCACATTGACAGTTGACAGCGCCGCAGTCATTTAGGTGGCGCTCCCATCGGGGGCGGCGGCACGTCCGCGACAGGCCAGCGGCCTATCCGAAGCCAGAACCCCTCGAGCCCAATGGCCCGTTTAGTTATGAAATTCGGCGGCACATCTGTCGCCAACCTAGATCGCATTCGCAATGTCGCTGCCCATGTGAAGCGCGAAGTGGATGAGGGCCATGAAGTGGCCGTTGTCGTCTCGGCCATGTCAGGTAAGACCAATGAATTGGTTGCCTGGTGCAAGGATGCCGACACTCTGCATGATATGCGCGAATATGATGCGGTCGTCGCCTCGGGCGAATTGGTGACAGCAGGTCTTCTAGCCATTGCCTTGCAGAAGGAGGGCATTGCGGCCCGCTCTTGGCAGGGCTGGCAAATCCCCATTCTCACGGATGATGCACATGGTTCGGCACGCATCATGGATATTGATGGCACCGCTTTGAGCGAGGGATTTTCCAAGCACAAGCAAGTTGCCGTCATTGCAGGCTTCCAGGGCATTCATGCTGAAAGTGGCCGTGTCACAACTTTGGGCCGCGGCGGTTCTGACACGAGCGCCGTTGCGATTGCTGCCGCCATCAAAGCTGATCGTTGCGATATTTATACCGATGTTGATGGAGTCTATACGACCGATCCGCGCATCGTGCCCAAGGCCCGCCGCTTGGAGCGTGTAGCTTTTGAAGAAATGCTCGAAATGGCCTCTTTAGGCGCCAAGGTTCTACAGGTGCGTTCTGTCGAACTGGCCATGGTCCATAAAGTGAAAACATTCGTTCGCTCGTCTTTTGACGATCCCGCAGACCCCAAACCCGGCACGCTCATTTGTGACGAGGAGGATATTTTGGAACAACAAGTCGTCACCGGAATTGCTTATTCCAAAGATGAAGCCCAGATCACTTTGCGCCGTGTTGCGGATAAGCCGGGTGTTGCCGCCGCGATTTTCGTGCCGCTGGCTGACGCCAATATCAATGTGGATATGATTATTCAGGTTGTCTCGGATGATGCTAAGACAACAGATCTCACCTTCACAGTGCCTGCGGCTGAATATGATCGCGCCCGCACGATTTTGGAAAAAGCCAAGAACGAAATTGGCTTTGCGGATCTGCACGGCGCTAATGGCGTGGTGAAAGTCTCAGCCATTGGCATTGGCATGCGCAGCCATGCAGGCGTTGCCGCCAAGGCCTTCAAGGCGCTTGCCGATAAGGGCATTAACATTCGCGCCATCACCACAAGCGAGATTAAATTCTCTGTGTTGATTGACGCTGAATATACAGAGCTTGCAGTGCGCACACTGCACACGCTCTATGGTCTCGATAAGCCCTGAGCTTTGGTGTCTGCCTGAATCAAAAAAGGCTCGGTTCATTGCCGAGCCTTTTGTATATTTACTCGTTTATGAGCTGTTTTACTGGCGCGCAAAGCGGCCAACAATTGTGGCTGAAGCGAGTGCATGCCCCTTGAGTGCAGCCTGCAATTCATCACGTGTCAGGCCCGGCTTTAAGGTCGTCCCCGGTGCAATATCAGTGGCAATCACTGTGATGGTATAATTATGAGGCGCTTGTCCTGAGGGGCCGCAGGGGCCAAAATAATGGTCATGACCAATATTGTTTTTGCCAGCGACCCAGCCCGATTGTGAAACACTCGCCTCGCCCTCTGCAAGAGACGTCTTGCTGGGCGGTATATCATAGGCAACCCAATGGACTGAGCCAAGGCCATTGCCGCCATCCACATCATACATGATCAAAGCAAAGCTCTTTGTCGCAGCTGGTGCATTGGACCAGGCCAATGGCGGCGAAACATTCTGCCCAGGGCAAGGCGGATTGGTGCGGCTGGGATCAGCCCCGGCAAATTTTGCCGGCCATATATCGCCCGTCTTGAAGGCAGGTGAGGTAATATCAAACACATCGGCAGCCTGTGCGCTCAGCACAGCCGAGCCCAAATAAGCGCCTGTGAGCATAAGAGTGCCAAAAGAGCGCAGAATTGAGAAGCGAGAAGATAGCATGTGAAAGAGCCCCCCTTTGAAATTCGGATCTTGGTCCGATAACTCAGATTGGACTGGCGAGATGAGAATGGCAAGCGAAGATTGTGTGACTATCTCTCGCCCTTGTGTGCGCTTTCATGCCAGCGTCCCAGCAGGAGATGCGACAAAAATGAGAAAGCCAAAAATATCGCAATGCCAGTGACTGAGATGAGAAATAACGCCGCAAACATGCGCGGAATATTCAACCGATAACCTGATTCAACAATACGAAAGGCAAGGCCTGCGCCTTGTCCGGCTGAGCCTGCGGCAATTTCCGCGACAATTGCGCCGATTAAAGCCAGGCCGCCACCTATGCGCAGGCCGCCCAGAAAATAAGGCAAAGCAGCAGGCAAACGCAACCAGAGCAATTCTTGCCAGCGCGAGGCGCGATAGAGCTGAAACAGATCGACCAAATGACGATCCGCCGAAGCCAGCCCCAAAGCCGTATTCGATAAGATTGGAAAGAAGGCGACCAGAAAGGCGCAGGTCAAAACCGCCAGACTGGAATCAAGATAGACCAGCAAGAGCGGAGCGATCGCGACAATTGGGGTCACTTGCAAAATGACAGCGAAGGGAAAGAAGGAGCGCTCGGCCCATTTCCATTGTGTGAAAATGATCGCCAGACCAACGCCGCCAATCATGGCGGCAAACAAGGCTGCAAAAGTAATGCGCAATGTCACAAAGAGCGAGGCGGAGAGTGTCTCCCAATCGGCCAGCAAAGTTGTCGCAATGCGACTGGGGGCGGGCAGAATATAGGGTGGTATGGCCTTCACCCAGACAAGCGCTTCCCAAATGGCCAGAGCGGCAATGAACACCAGGATAGGCAAAATATTTTCACTCAGGCGCTCGATAAGAATCAACCTGCGACGTGAATTGGGCGGGGATTGGCCTGTCATCACAATTGATCCTCCAGACTCATGGCCCCTTGCAAAGCCTCTGAGGCCGTCTTGCAGCATTGGGCATAGAGGGCTGAATGACGAAAATTGAGATCGCGGGGATAAGGCGCGTCAATCTCAATCATGCGCACAATACGCCCCGGTCGTGATGCAAAGACAGCAATACGATTGGAGAGATAGACGCTTTCATAAACCGAATGCGTGACAAAAACGATGGTCATGCCCAATTCGGCTTTAAGGTACAGGAGATCATTATTGAGCTTGACGCGCGTGATCTCATCAAGCGCTGCAAAGGGTTCATCCATCAATAAGAGCTGTGGTCGCTGGATTAAAGCTCGCGCAATTGAGGCGCGCATTTTCATGCCACCGGACAATTCACCCGGAAAAGCAGATTCAAAAGCACGCAATCCGACCAGATCAAGCGCCTCATGAATGCGGTAGTCTGCCTCGGATTTTCGAACTCCGGCGAGGCGCAAAGGCAGAAAGACATTATTAAAAACACTTGTCCAAGGCATGAGTGTTGAATCTTGAAACACAAAGCCGATCTTCTGGCGCGCTTGTTCTCCCTGTGGCCATTCGATTCTACCTAAGCTGGGGCTGGATAAGTCAGCGATTAGGCGCAGGGCCGTTGATTTGCCACACCCCGATGGCCCCAGAAGGGAGAGAAAATCACCCGATTGAATGGTGAGATTGAGGCCCTCAAGCGCAACAACGCCATTGGCAAAGCTTTTGCCAATATTATGGAGTTGCACAAGGGGCGCTGCAGTCATTTGCAATCAGGCTTTATGAACAAATGAGGTCTTGCCTCAATTGCGCGGGCGCAAATCAAGCCCCACCTTCTTATTGACGAATTGCAACGTATAGGCCTTGCGATAATCAATATCGCCACGCACCACGCCTGCTTTAACCATTTTGTCAAAGAAGCTTTTCATGCGTGCATCCGTCATTGCGCCCATGCCAAGGGTGAGGGAATCGCCGGAATCAACAATTCCATATTCTTTCATTTTGGCGATGGAAAAAGCGATCTGCTCATCATCCATATCTGGATTGGCTTTCTTGATCAGCTCATTGGCCTTTTTGTTATCGCCATACATGTAATTATACCAACCAATCGTGGTTGCATCGACAAAGCGCTGCACCAGATCAGGATTTTTCTGAACAGTCTCGATGCGTGCTTCAATTGTCGTCGAATAAGTATCAAAACCATAATCTGCCAGCAGGAAGATATTGGGCTTGAATCCCCCCTGCTTTTGCACGGCTAGCGGTTCAGATGTCACATAGCCTTGCTGGGCTGAGGTCTTGTCAGCAATGAAAGGGGCGGGATTGAAATTATAGGGCTTAATATTGGATTCGTTAAATCCATATTCCTGCTTGAGCCATTGAAAGGCTGTGGCCTGAATTTCCTTGCCGATGAAGATAGGACCATTTTTGAGATCTTCGAGCTTGTCGCGGCCCTGGCCGGGGTGCGACATGAATATCTGCGGATCTTTCTGGAAATTGGCAGCAACAACCAAAGTCGGCACGCCTTGTTCAAGCGAGGTGAAGGAGGGAATCATATTGCCGCCCATATAAAAATCGATTTTGCCTGTGATCAGCAGCAAACGATTATTGGCTTGCGGCCCGCCGGGCAGAATGGTGACATCAAGGCCATATTTCTCATAAGTGCCATCTGCGAGCGCTTGATAAAAGCCGCCATGCTCGGCTTCCGCGAGCCAATTGCTGCCAAAAGTCACTTTGTCGAGTGCTTGCGCTGATAAAGTCTGTGCCCCAATGGCAAGACCAAGGGTGAGTGAAAACACGCCCCATGTGAATGCCGTGAATGAACAAAAGCTGGATTTGCAGAAGCTGGCCTTGAATGAAGCTCTGGTCATGTTTGTCTCCGGTTCATTGTGCAAGGGCAATGATGCCCCCTTTTCGCCGCCCATCAGTCTGAGTTCATCTGGCGATCAAATGTGCAATCTACTCTTCTATACGGCTATGCTTGCTGGACAGATTGAGCGCCACAGATCACGGTTTTGGTGGTTCGGGGAATTGATCAGGGTGTTCATCATTCCACGTATAGGCCCAGGTCTCGGTCAGTCTTTTGGTTCCGGCCCGAAGAAAGATCCGCAGATCTGTCGAAGCAGCAGGCTGGATCTTCACATCAATATGAACGCGCAATCCGTTAATCTTGGGATTGGGTGTAATGAAAGAACGATAGATCTTCCCGTTTGAGGCACTGGCATTGATTTGGACCAGTCCCGGGTCATTGAGATAATAGGCGACATCCGGTCCAATAAATTCGACCATGAAGCGGCGCGTGCCCGGCTCGGCCTTTTCACTTGAGCCAAGCGCAATGGGCGGGGCCTCAAATGTATTGAGGACTGTTCCCGATGGCTGGCCCTTGGGCGCATCAAGCAGTGATGTGATCCGATAAGACAAGGTGAGCGGTGTGTCGGGCACAACTGGCTGTTTGGGTCGCCAGGCTAGAATAATATTGTCGGCCGTCTCATCCTTGGTCGCCAATTCGACAAGTTCAAGCTGTCCCTCGCCCCATTTGCCCTTGGGCTCGACCCAATAATTGGGTCTTTGCTCATAGGCCAATTCAATATCCTGATAATGATCGAAGATGCGGTCGCGCTGGATGAGTCCAAACCCCTTCACATCATTGGCGTCGAATAGGCCCACTTTCTGAATGAAAGGATTACGCAAAGGACGCCAGAGCCATTCGCCATTGGCGGCTTGAAATTGCATGCCATCAGAATCATGCATTTCGGGGCGGAAGTCGTCATATTTGTTGCGATCATTATAATGGCGGTCATTCTCGCCCATGAAATACATCGAGGTCAGCGGAGCTAATCCCAGATTGGCCTGTGGCGAGCGCACAAATATCGTGCATGAGACATCCACATAACTATTGGTCTCAGGATAAAAATCGAAGCGATAGGCGCCGGAGAGGGACTCGCTATCCAGCAGAGCAAAGAGTGTGATGTGATCTGCATCGGGGCCGGGTGTGTCGAACCAGAATTCGCGGAAGAAAGGGAATTCTTCTTTATTGTCTAAAAGACCCGTATTGACGGCCAGACTGCGCGCCGACAGGCCATATTGCTGATTGCGGCCCAGAAAGCGGAAATAGCTTGATCCCACGAAAGAGACCAGTTCATCGCCCACGCCCGGCTTGTTCAACGGGTAATGAATACGAAAACCCGCAAAACCCATATTGACCGGAAGCGCCTTCTCAAATTTTATCCGGCCATAATCAAATAGACTGGCCGAATAGGGCACGGGGGTCGCAATGCCATCGCGCATTGTGTTGATGGTCACGGGGCGTTTGAACAAATGGCCCAGATGAAACAATTGTAGCCGATAGGGCCCACCTGCATTACCCAGCAGCGCCTTGTCAGCGCGAAAGCGAATATCGCGCCAGCTATCGAAATCCAGTTTGGCCAGCGAATCAGGTAGCGACGGAATCGTTCCATCAAAGGGTGCGCCGGCCAGATCGCGGGCGCGCTTGATCACATCCTCAAAAGAAAATTTGGCGGCGCCACCCTGAGTCGATCCGCCCGGATTGGCGGCCTGACCCTGCGCCAACGCTGGCCAGGCGGTGGAAACGGCAAGGCCGGAGACAAAAAGACGACGTGAGAACTCTGTCATGTGCATGGCCCTGAAAGAGCATTTTACTAACGGAACGGGGATTTCTGATCCTGATTAAAAGTGAGGTAATCGCCTTTTTGAGGGACGGCAAGCTCTCTTGCCAATCTGCGCGAGAGATTTGCCTCGGCTGGCTCCTGTGCTTCACCCTTTGTTAGGGCTTCGCAGGCTAACACAAGTTTTTATCCATGATGCAGGAAATCCGAAAAAAACTCTTGAAACCGGATTTGATTGGCATCATAAGACCCTTGCCCAAATCGCACGTGCCTGTGGTCGTGTGTCGGTTGGTGGGGATCCGGACAAGAGGCCGGTTAACCATCACAAAAAAACCGACAGCCGGAGGCGAACCGGCGAACCCCGCCAAACGGGGGACGCGACTTAAAGCAACGACGGACCGGGCTTTTTCGTCTCTGCCAGAACTCCAAGACTGGCGTACCGAAGAGGCTTGTCTTTCTTGCCGGGCGTGCGGATGGGGACCCAATCCCGATCCAAACGATGGCCACTACCTAACCTGAGATCGCCCGCTAGGGATGTCTCGGGTGGATGTGTCCAACGGCGCAGCACCGATCATACATGCGGCTATCAGCCGTGGGTGTGGTCAAGGATGACGCATTCACCTAACGGCGCGCTTCCAAAACGTGTCGTGAGGCATCGTCTCCTCCTTCTTGTTTTCTCGGGTCCTGCGATTGTGCGCAGGTCTGGAAGGGATGCCGCGATGACTGAACGTATTCAGCAGTTTTTGCATGACCGCCGTTTGCAGGGTCTGGATCAAGGCCCCTGCCTTGTTGTCGATCTTGAAGTTGTTCGTGACAATTTCAATGCCTTTGCGACAGCTTTGCCTGACACGCGCGTTTTCTATGCTGTTAAAGCCAATCCGGCACCTGAGGTGCTGGAGCTATTGGCTCGCCTGGGCTCGTGCTTTGACACAGCCTCTGTGGTCGAAATTCAACAGGCTCTTGCCGCTGGCGCCACGCCTGAGCGCATCAGCTTTGGCAACACAATCAAAAAGGAAAAGGACATTGCCCGCGCTTATGAGCTGGGCATTCGCCTTTTTGCGGTTGATTGCGAGGCCGAGGTTGAGAAGATCGCTCGCGTGGCTCCTGGCTCACGGGTCTTCTGCCGCATTTTGTGCAATGGGGAAGGCGCTGAATGGCCTTTGTCGCGCAAATTTGGCTGTGCGCCTGAAATGGCTCCGCGCGTGCTGGAATTGGCGCATCGTCTGGGCCTTATTGCCCATGGCATTTCTTTCCATGTCGGTTCACAGCAACGCAATCCGCGCATGTGGGACGGGGCTTTGAAATCAGCATCCGCCATTTTCTCAGAAATGGCCGAGCGTGGCATTCATCTGGCCATGGTCAATCTGGGCGGTGGCTTCCCGACGAAATATCTTAAAGACGTGCCTGCGGTGAAAGCCTATGGCCAGTCGATCTTCCGTTCCCTGCGTAAGCATTTTGGCAATCGTATCCCCGAGACGATCATTGAGCCGGGTCGCGGCATGGTCGGCAATGCGGGCGTGATCGAGGCCGAAGTCGTGTTGATCTCGAAGAAGTCGGATCAGGACAGCTTGAAATGGGTCTTCCTGGATATTGGCAAATTCAATGGCCTTGCCGAGACTATGGATGAAATGATTCGCTATCCTATTCGCACCGCTTTTGATGGTGATGAAACGGAAATGTGCGTCATAGCCGGTCCCACCTGCGATTCCGTCGATGTGCTATATGAGAAAGAGCCCTATGCCCTTCCCATTAGTCTTGAGATCGGATCCAAAGTGCTAATCGAGGGAACTGGAGCCTATACGACGACCTATTCGGCCGTCGGCTTCAATGGCTTTCCGCCACTTCAATCTTTTGTGATCTGATCAGCCTCAGCCAGGCTGAATGAGCCCCGCGCGTCTGCCGCGCGGGGTTAGGCTGCGTCAATGCAGCGCATAAATTTCGGACAGACATCTGATGTCGCACTGTCTGGATTTATCCATCCCGCGTGTGGCCCAAACTCCGCTGCTTGAGCGCCGGGGCAGGGCCTTGTGATTTGTTGAGTGGAGAAAAAAATGACGCAATGGCCTTTGCATGGTCGCATTGATGGCCCGATCGTGATGATCGGATTTGGTTCCATTGGCCGTGGCACTTTGCCTTTGATTGAACGTCATTTCGATTTTGACCGCAGCCGCTTTGTGGTGATTGATCCCGATGATAGCCAGCGCGCTCTGCTCGATGAGCGCGGCCTGCGGTTTGAAAAAGTCGCTCTCACGCGTGAGAATTATCGTGAAATTCTCACGCCTCTTTTAACTCAAGGCGGCGGGCAAGGCTTTTGCGCCAATCTCTCGGTAGATACATCCTCGCTCGACATTATGGAATTATCGCGTGAGCTTGGGACTCTTTACATTGATACTGTAGTTGAACCCTGGCCCGGTTTTTATTTTGACAAATCCATGGGAGCGGGCGCGCGCACCAATTATGCTCTGCGCGAAACCATTTTGGAGGCGCGCCGCCGCAAGCCCGGCGGGTCAACGGCAGTCTCTTGCTGTGGGGCCAATCCAGGCATGGTCTCCTGGTTTGTCAAACAAGCGCTTATGAATCTTGCGCAGGATTTGGGCCTTCAACATCAAGACCCGCAAACGCGCACCGATTGGGCGCAATTGGCGCAGCGCTTGGGCGTCAAGGGCATTCACATTGCCGAACGCGACACCCAGCGCGCGCGTCATCCCAAGCCGCAAAATGTCTTCGTCAATACATGGTCAGTCGAAGGCTTTTTGTCCGAAGGCATGCAGCCTGCAGAATTGGGTTGGGGCACGCATGAAAAATGGCAACCGGCCAATGTCGGCCTGCATGATAAGGGCTGCGGAGCAGCGATTTATATCAATCAGCCCGGCGCAAATACCAGAGTGCGTTCATGGACACCAACAGCGCAAGCGCAATTTGGGTTTCTGGTCACGCATAATGAAGCCATTTCCATTTCTGATTATCTGACCCTGCGCAATGACAAGAATGAGGCCATTTACCGCCCCACTTGTCATTATGCCTATCACCCTTGCAATGATGCTGTGCTGTCCTTGCATGAAATGTTTGGTCGTGCCGGACAGATGCAGGAGGAGCATCACATTTTGTCGGAGACTGAAATTGTTGATGGCATAGATGAACTGGGCGTTTTATTGTTTGGTCATGAGAAAAATGCCTATTGGTATGGTTCGCAATTGTCCGTTGAAGAGACGCGTCGCATTGCACCTTATCAAAATGCAACAGGCCTGCAGGTGACCTCGGCTGTTCTGGCAGGCATGGTTTGGGCGCTGGAAAATCCGCAAGTAGGAATAGTCGAAGCTGATGAAATGGATTTTCGTCGCTGCCTTGAGGTGCAATTGCCCTATCTGGGCCCCGTCATTGGTGCATATACAGACTGGACGCCTTTGACCGATCGCCCGGGCTTTTTCCCTGAGGATATTGACGCCACTGATCCCTGGCAGTTTCGCAATATTCTCGTGCGCTGATTAAAGCCGAGTAATTTAGAGCCAGCCGCGCCGCCGGAAATACCAGACCGGCAAAATCGCCGTTATCGCCATCAGAATGAGGGCCATGGGATAGCCATATTCAAAATCCAGTTCTGGGAGATGTTTGAAATTCATTCCATAGATAGAGGCCACCAGAGTGGGCGGCATCAAACAGACAGCGGCAATCGAAAAGATTTTGATAATTTGATTCTGCTCCAGATTGATCAGCCCCAAAGTGGCATCGAGCATGAAATTGATCTTGGTTGTCAGATAGGAATTGTGATCAGTCAAAGCGGCAATGTCGCGCAGATTGGTGCGCACACGTGCGCGTCCCTCGCCTCTTATCCCCGCTTCAGTCTCAAAAACGGCGGCATGATAAGTCATCACGCGATTGAGGCTGACCAGACTTTCTCTGATCAGGGAGAGTAGATCGCCCTCTCGTCCAATCTCGACAATGGCGCGTTGAAAATCGCGGCTTTTGGAGGTGCGGCCATTCTTATCATCGTGATGGAAGACATCGCGGGAGATGGAGTCAATCTTGAATCCAACCCGCTCTAGCGCATCTGCAATGCGATCAATTAAAGCCTCGATCAGGCCAATCATCACTTGCTCGCCCGTTGCGCAGGGCACGCCGCCTGGTCTTTGTCCCCGCATGGCAAAGGTCAGAAAGGGGCGCGGCTCGGCATAGCGCACGGTAATGAGCGTTGTGTCTTTCAGGATCAGCGTAATGGGCGAGGTGGCGGGCGTATCCGTATCGAGATTGATCAGCGCCGTAAAAGTCATGAATTCGGCGCCATTCTCATTATACAGGCGCGAGGAGACCTCGATTTCCTGCATTTCCTCGCGTGTGGGAATGGAAATGCCAACCAGCGTTTCTACGAAACGATCTTCTTCGGAACTGGGATTGAACAAATCGATCCAGGGCGAAGTCTCGACTGGCAGGGAGGTTTGCGGCGATGTGGCAAGATCAATGTCGCGCGGGACAAGATGATCTGCCTCTCTTGTATAGATGCGCAGCATGCACCGCTCCCCGTAATAGCCCTTCGGGCGGTCGATTGGATATCTCTATGGCAAAGCCCAATTTAGTGAAAGGGAACAAAATGATCCCTGACAGGGCCTGTGCCAGCTTCTACCCGTCAGGTCAATTGATAATGTCTGATTGTGAAGATTCTACCCAAAAGCAGGGCGGATTGATGCCGCTTGCAAGATCAGCACGAAGAGAGGAAACTCTCCTTTGCCTTGCTGCCCAAAGCCGCACTGAGGCTGCTTGATCAGGACACTAATCCCATGCGCTTTCGGTTCTTTCTTTGCCTGGCGGGTCTTGTGATATTTCTTGCTGGGGGAACACGTCTCGCCAATGCCCATCCCCATGTCTTCGTCGATGTGAAAGTTGATCTCGTCTTTAACGAAGGCAAGATGACCGGCATTTTGCATCAATGGACTTTTGACGATCTCTATTCGGCTTTTGTGACACAGGGTGTTGGCCGCAATCCTGATGCGCCCACAAGAGAGGAATTGATCCCCATAGCGAAATCCAATGTCGAAGCGCTGGAAGAATTTGATTATTTTACCTTTGTGCGGATTGCCGGGTCCAAAGCGGAAATGGCCCCGCCCAGTGATTATGCCATGTGGCAAAGCACGGGTAAGGATAAATTGGTGACCCTGCAATTCTTTCTGCCGTTGAAAACACCGGCCGTGCCGGATGAGAAATTTGCCTTTCAGGTTTTTGATCCCAGCTATTTTGTTGCTTTCGATCTGGAAAAGGAAAGCTCCATCACGCTTAAAAATGCGCCCAAGGGCTGTGTGGCCAAAATCATGGCCCCAGCCCCTCTGAATGCGGATGATCGCAAGATTTTGGATGAATCAGCGCGCTCGGGCCTTGCGCCGGGTCTTGATTTTGGCTTGAAAATGGCGGGCCATGTGCTCGTCAAATGTCCGTGAGGCGTTCATGAGGACACATTATTCTCGCTTCGCTCTTCTTCTGCTGTTGTTTCTGTCAGGCTTCTTCTTATTTGCTGGCGCCTATGAGGCTTTGGCGCAGGCGCGCAATCCCTTCAGTGTTGGCATAGCCGAGGGAGGAGGCAATGCCAGCGGCATAGCGGGCTGGATCCTTGCCAAACAGGCTGAATTCGAGCGCATGTTGAGCGGTGCCATACGCGCTGTCAAAAATGATGCGGCAGGATTTTGGTCGCTGGCCAGCCTGAGCTTTGCCTATGGTGTGTTTCATGCCGCGGGTCCTGGACATGGCAAGGCCGTGGTCGCCTCTTATATGTTGGCCAATGAAAGTGCCTTGCGCCGCGGTCTGGTTATATCTTTTCTGGCGGCTTTATTGCAGGGCCTTGTTGCCATCGCCATTGTGGGCGTTCTAGCGCTCTTGCTCAATGCCACAGCGCAACGCATGAAAGATGCGGCAAGTTTTGTCGAGACAGCTTCCTATGCCGGCATAGCCTTGCTCGGTCTCTATCTCATCTGGACCAAGGGTCGCAGTTTCTTTGCTTTGTTTATGGTGCCGCGCGCTCCTCATAGCGCCGGTCAACACGATCATCATGATCATCATGATCACCACCACCATGCGCATGGACATGACCAAGGCCATGATCACGCGCATCACGACCATGATCATCATGTCAATTATGACCATCACGATCATCATCATGATCACGGCCATAAGCATGCAGCACCGCAAGTTGAAGAGCATGTACATGATGAGCATTGCGGCCATTTTCATGCGCCCGATGCCAGCACTTTGGGGGAGGGCTTTCGCTGGGGCACAGCGCTTGCCACTGTCATTACCGCCGGATCGCGGCCCTGCTCGGGGGCCATTCTGGTTTTGGTCTTTGCTTTGGCGCAGGGCATATTCTGGGCTGGCGTTGGAGCAACTCTCGCCATGTCGCTGGGTACGGCCATCACTACGGGGGCTTTGGCGGCCATGGCCGTCTTTGCCAAATCTCTGGCGCTGCGCCTGACCAATGGCGCGTCCGGGCGAGGCTTGATGATCACGCGGGGCTTTGAATTTGCTGCGGCCTGTCTGGTCTTTGGTCTGGGAGCGACGCTGCTCTTTGGCTCCATGGCCGGGGCGGGCTGAGGGAGATCCCCTGAAAGAATTTTGCACTGGCCAGGGCTTTGGTATAGACAAGATCAGCAAATGCCCATTGGGCCGGAGATGAAATTGGCCGACCAAAAGCCCCTGCATATCGAAAATCTGATCACCATTGTCAGCGTGGCCATTCTAGTGGGCACTGAATTGGTGGGGGTATCTTGGGCAGCAGGTTGGGCCATTGGTGGCCTGTTCCAATTGCCGCCCTTTGTCAGCACGATTGTTGAAATTCTGGGCGGCCTTTTGGGTCTTGTCGGGCTTTATTATTTCGTGCGCGCTGCCCTCAAGGTGGAGCCCTTGCGGGGCTGATATCTGACGCGGCTGATCATCGGCGCAGCGGGGTCGGTCTCATAACAGTCCATTTTCATCACAGTCTTGGCCATGGCCAATTTTGCTTTGCAATATGATGCGGTCATTATTGGCGCGGGCGCAGCAGGCCTTGCGGCAGCGCTGAGTCTTGCCTCATCCAATCTGCAAATTCTTGTGCTGGAAGCACGCCACCGCCCCGGCGGTCGCGCCTGGACACAGAGAGATGCAATCGCGCCCATTGATATGGGCGCAGGCTGGCTTCATTCAGCCGATCGCAATCCGCTTGTTTCTATTGCTGAGTCCCAAGGCCTAGTCATTGATCGCTCGACGCCGCCATGGCAAAAGCCCATGCCAGAGCATCTTTATCCGCTGAGCGAACAGCGCGCATTCTGGGCTGCCATGGCAGCCTATTTTGCTCGTGTTTCTCAGGCTGCGCAGGCGCAAGCAGATTCTGCTGCGGCCATGTGTTTGGAGCCTGGAAATCGCTGGAATGCGATGATCAATACAGTCTCGAGCTTTGTGAATGGCATTGAGCTTGAGGGTCTCTCGGCAAAGGATTTTGACGCTTATCACGATACGGAAGTCAATTGGCGTCTGCCAACCGGCTATGGCGCTTTGTTTGAACAGCTCGCCCGCACTTTGCCCATTGTCTATGATTGTCCTGTCACTGGGGTTAATCATATTGGAGCAGTGCTGCGCATTGAGACAGCGCTCGGCAATCTTGCAGCGCGCAAGGTGATTATCACTCTGCCCACTAATCTTCTGGCGCGTGAGGCCATTCGTTTCACACCTGCTCTGCCAGACAAGATCAATGCCGCAACGCATTTGCCTCTCGGCTATGCCAATAAATTATTTCTTGCGCTCGATCAGCCGGAGGAATTTGCGCCCGATAGTCGCCTCATTGGATCACGTGAGCGCATAGCAACAGCGGGCTATCATCTGCGCCCCTTTGGGCGCAATTTAATCGAAGCCTATTTTGGTGGCGCATTCGCGCGCGATATTGAGCGCGAGGGCGAGGCTGGAATGGCCGATTTTGCCATCACAGAATTGGCCGCACTTTTGGGCTCGGGCATTCAAGCGCGTCTGCGCCTCGTCAAAGCCAGTCGCTGGGCAAGTGATCCTCATGCCATGGGGGCCTATTCTCATGCCAGGATCAATCATTGGCATGAGCGGCGCATTTTGGCCGAAGCTGTGGCCGATCGCCTCTACTTTGCGGGTGAGGCTTGTGCGGTCCATGGTTTTTCAACCGTGCATGGCGCCTGGCAGACCGGATTGGCTGCCGCTCAGGGCGTGCTGGGTTCTTCCGGAGTGACCCAAGACTTCCGTGATTAATCCAGCAAGATTGATCCAGCATTGTGCCCGTGCTAGGACAGTAATGTTATAATATAACATCCCCGGGTTTCCATGACTTCCTCCCATGATCATAGCCATGATCACAGCCGCGGGCATGATCATCACGAGCATTCTCACCCTCATAGCCATGCGCCAGACCCGCGCCTGGCCTCTTCTGGCTATACCGCACACTGGTCCTTGCTTGGACTCTCAGGAATGGAGCGCCTGGTCGGGGCTTTGCTGCTGATCGCCTTGATCTGTGCCAGCGTATTTCTGGTAATGGATATTTGATCATGAGCGTGATTGTTGATCTCAAAGATCTGACTTTGGGCTATGAGCGTCATCCCGCAATTCATCACCTCACCGGCAAAATCGTGCAAGGCGAAGCTCTGGCTGTTTGCGGCCCCAATGGCGCTGGTAAATCAACCTTGCTCAAAGGCCTTGTCGGCTTGATCAAACCCTTGTCGGGCTCGATCAGCTGGCAGAAGCAATACGCACAAGATCTCGCTTATCTGCCCCAGAGTGCGGATATGGATCGTTCCTTTCCCATTTCTGTGCTGGAGCTCGTTGCAATGGGCCTGTGGCGGAGGTTAGGTGCTTTTGGCCGGCTGGATCGCACGGCCAGAGAAAAGATTGACGCGGCTCTTGCCAGCGTTGGCTTATCGGGCTTTCAGGACAGATTGATTGGCACTTTGTCGGGCGGGCAAATGCAGCGCATGTTATTTGCGCGTCTGATCCTACAAGATGCCTCTGTGCTTTTGCTCGATGAGCCTTTTGCCGCAGTTGATGATCGCACCATTGTCGATCTGCTGGAGCTTATACAAAATTGGCGCAAGATCATGCAAAACAGCAATGATGGTGCGATTTTCCTTGCGCCAATTTT
>OMIJ01000048.1 GCA_900299065.1 Hyphomicrobiales bacterium | reverse complement strand
GTCGATAGGAGGTCAGCGCATCCGTCTCATAGGCGCGGCGCTCATCCTCGCTTGCAATGATGCATTCGGGCGGAAGCAAAGCTTCGAGGCCCGCAATAATCGCATCCCGTCTTGCGAGAATGTCCGGATCGGGCGTTGGAAAGGCAATCTGGGTCATGGGGCTGCCTGAAAAGGGTGAGAGTGCTTAATCTAACCCATATAGGCGCGATGAGACAGTCATCTTTTAAGGGAATGCTTAGAGGGCTTGCGGCCCGGGTTCAGCTGGGCCAAAGTCCAGCCAGATCAGCCTAGCCGCACAGGATCCGCCGTGACACAGCTTGCCAAAGTCGCTCCCTTTGGGCCCCGCGTGGGGTTGTTTGCTACCTGCTTGGTTGATTTATTCCGCCCCAGCATAGGCTTTGCCGCAGTAAAATTGCTCGAAGAGGCAGGTTGCACGGTGCGTGTGCCGAGCCAGACCTGTTGCGGCCAGCCTGCCTTTAATTCAGGCGATCGGGCAACGACACGCGATCTGGCACTGCAAGCCATGGAGGCTTTTGAAGATTGCGATTATGTCGTTGTGCCCTCGGGATCGTGTGGCGGCATGATGGCCAAACATTTTCCCGAGCTTTTCGCCGGTGAGCCAAAGCTGGCGCAAAGAGCCCTAGCTTTTGCCAACAAAACGCATGAATTGATCAGCTTCCTGTATGATGTGCTGGGCATCAGGCAAGTGACAGCCAAATTTGAAGGCAGCGTCACCTATCATGATTCCTGCTCGGGCTTGCGCGAATTGGGCATAGCCAATCAGCCGCGCGCTTTGCTCACATCCATTCAGGGCCTCAATCTTGTGGAAATGAACGAGCATGATGTGTGCTGTGGATTTGGCGGCACATTTGCGGTGAAATATGGCGAGATTTCCGGCGCCATTGTCGGCAAGAAAGCTGCTAATATTGCCGAGTCTGGTGCTGCTATGCTTCTGGCGGGTGATCTGGGGTGCCTGATGAATATGGCCGGGCGTCTGTCACGCGAGGGCAAACAGATCGAAGTGCGGCATATTGCCGAAATTCTCGCAGGCCAAACCAACGAGCCCGCCATTGGTGCAAAACCATTGCCCAAGGATTGAGGAAGCATAAGCCAGCCCGGCTGGACTGCCCATTGAGTTAAAGATTCATCATTGAACTGGATATGCAATGCCCCTGAGTGCGCCGATTAAATTGCTCTTTGCCAGCACAATGGCGCTGGCGGGATTTTTGCTGTTTCAGGTGCAGCCCATGTTGGCCAAATATATTCTGCCCTGGTTTGGCGGCTCTGCAACAACATGGATTGTCTGCATGTTGTTTTTCCAAATGGCGTTGCTGGCTGGCTATGCCTATGCCTATGCTTTGAGCCGCCCCTTACCGACCGAGAAACAGGCGCGCTATCAGATTTATTTTCTCGCTATTGGTCTGGCGCTTTTACCCATTACACCCTCTGATATGTGGAAGCCTGCGGCAAATGATGATCCCACATTGCGGATCATCATGCTTTTGAGCGTGAGCATCGGACTGCCCTATCTGATTTTATCGACGACCTCGCCGCTCTTATCGCGTTGGCTGGCAAGGCTTGATCCAAAACTTGATCCGGGCCGATTTTTCGCTGCATCAAATTTGGGCTCTTTCATCGGCCTGCTTAGCTATCCTTTCTTATTTGAACGCGTGATGGCAACCGAAGAGCAGACGATTCTATGGTCCTGGGCCTTTGTTGTGTTTGCGCTTTTGTTTGGCAGCTGTGCTTGGGTCATGATGCGCACAAAAACGCCGATATTTACGCAAGATTCGTCAAGCGCTCTCATCTCTAGTAAAGGGCCGGATGCCATCTGGACCTGGCTGATCACATCGACTTTGGGATCTGTGCTTTTACTGGCCACAACAAACGCGATCACACAATGGTCGGCGGTCATTCCCTTTTTATGGATTCTGCCGCTGAGCCTTTATCTGCTAACCTTTGTCATCGCCTTCGGCCATGCGAGTCTTTATCATCGCCCAATTTATGCTATTGCTTTTCTTTTGCTGGGCGCGGCCAGCCTATTAATGGACAGGCCCGATACTTCGGATGCTTTTCTGATCGATCTTTTGCTGCAATGCCTGACCCTGTTTTTTGGGTGCATGATTTGCCACACCGAAATGGCCCTTTTGCAGCCACAGGCTGCGCGTCTGCCAAAATTTTATCTCACAATATCTTTTGGCGGAGCTTTGGGTGGCCTTTTGGTTGCGATTGCTGCACCGCTTGTCTTCAAAGATTATTATGAACATCCCCTCGTGTTAATTGCGATTACTGCATTGATCGCCTGGCATTTGTTCCATGATCGGCATGATCGCACCAAACCCTTGATGCGCAGCCTGGCGCTGGGCGCCTTATTGGTGTTCATCGGTGGGCTTGGCGCGGCCATAACCAATGGCGTGAGCGGTAATTCGCTGATCGTCGAGCGCGTGCGCAATTTTTATGGCGTGGTCAAAATCGTCAAACAGGATGTGGATGATCCGCAAGACTATTCACTGGCCATGCAGCAAGCGGGCGTAGATCAGGGATCGCAATATCAAGCAGCTGATAAACGTATGGTGCCTGCCTGTGCCTTTGATACAAATAGCGGCCTTGGCCTTGCATTGGCCAATCAGGCCAAGCGCCGTGATAACGGCCCGCAGACGCCCTTGCATATTGGCATAGTGGGGCTTGGCGCAGGCATGGTGGCCGCTTTGGGGCGCGATGGCGACAGGATTGAATATTACGAGCTCAATCCCAGTGTGCTGGATCTCGTCAACCGGTATTTCACTTTTGTGCGCGATGGCAAGGCTAAAACAAATGTGCTTTTGGGTGATGGCCGCCTTGTGCTGGAGCGCCAATTGCAAGCAGGCCAGCCGCAACAATTTGATGTTCTGGTGATGAATGCATTTCGGGGGGCCTCACCCCCCATGCATTTGATGACGAAAGAGGCCTTTGAACTCTTTCTCGCCCATTTGGCACCCAATGGCATTCTGGCGGTTAATTTCGAGCTTGATACATTTGAAATGGCACCTCTGCATCGTGGCATGGATGATTTGTTTGGACTGGATGTTGGCTGGTTTGAGACACGCAAAGGCAATGATTGTGATGATCCGATCAGCTGGGCCATTTACACCAAGGACCATGCTTTGTTTGATGTGGCTGAAATGCGCAATGCCCGCTCGCAATGGCGCGACAAGGGGCAAAGCAAACTAATCTGGACAGACAAGAGCAGCAATCTGATGAGCATCGTCAATTGGTCAAGCGAGTGAGGATGACATGACTCAACATCCGACTTCGACATATTTCAAAGATAATGCACATCGCGCTTTGCAAAATCCTCAATTGCAAAAGGCGCTGGGCAATAGCCGTAAAGGTTTTATCGAGCGCCGAGCGCAAGCGGCCGCCCGTTTGCCGGAATTTGAGGCCTTGCGGGATAGTGCCCGCGACATTAAAAACCATGTTCTGGCGCATCTTGATCTCTATCTTGAGACCTATGAGCAAAATGTAATCGCCTCAGGTGGGCATGTGCATTATGCCCGCACAAGCGAGGAAGCCTCGCAAATCATCATTGATCTATGCAAGGAGCGCGGCGCGCGCAGTGTTACCAAGGGCAAATCTATGGTCTCGGAGGAGATCAATCTGAATGCCGCTTTGGAAAAGGCAGGGATCAAGCCCATTGAAACAGATCTGGGTGAATATATCATTCAGCTGCGAAAAGAGACGCCCTCACATATCATCGCACCTGCCATTCATCTCAACAAAGAACAGGTCGAGGCGGACTTTCGAAAAGCGCATCAGCATTTATCGCCCGAGCGCGATCTCAGCCAGGCTCCGCAATTATTGCAGGAAGCCAGGGCCATATTGCGCCAACAATTTCTTGCTGCTGATGTGGGTATTACGGGTGCCAATTTCCTGATTGCCGAGACGGGTTCATCCGTAATCGTTACCAATGAAGGCAATGGCGATCTCACACAGATCTTTCCCAAAACGCATATTGTCATTGCATCCATTGAAAAGCTTGTTCCCACATTGGAAGATGCATCACAATTGCTGCGCGTGCTGGCACGCTCGGCAACAGGACAGGATATGTCGGTCTATACGACGCTCTCCACAGGCCCACGCCGCAGCGCAGATCCTGATGGGCCGCAGGACTATCATGTCATTTTGCTCGACAATGGACGCTCCTCCATGCTGGGCGGCGAGTTCAACGATATGTTGCGGTGTATTCGCTGCGGTGCCTGCATGAATCATTGCCCCGTCTATCATGCCGTCGGCGGCCATGCTTATGGCTGGGTCTATCCAGGCCCGATGGGCTCGGTGCTGACACCCTCGCTGATCGGCATTGAAAAGAGCGCACCTCTGCCCAATGCTTCAACTTTTTGCGGCCGCTGTGAAGAGGCCTGCCCGGTCAGAATTCCTCTGCCCAAACTCATGCGCCATTGGCGTGAGCGGGAATTTGAACGCCATCTCACGCCAGCTGTAGCGCGCAGCGGTCTGGCCTTTTGGGCAATCTTCGCCAAACGCCCCAGGCTTTATCGCCTGTGCACATCGATCGCCATGCGCCTGATGGCATTGGCGGCCGGTGAGAAGGGCTTGTTTACATCTCTGCCCTTTGCAAAAGGCTGGACGCAGCAGCGCGATCTGCCCGCCCCGCAAGGGCGCACGTTTCAAGAGCAATGGCAAAAAGTGCGGGGGAACCAATGAGTTCGGCACGAAGCGAGATTCTCGCCAATATTCGCCGCAGTCTGGGCGTGAACGGGCTGGAATCTCCGCGCAAGCTCGAAGTGCAATCGCGCCTGTCGCAAAAGCCGCGCGGCCTCATACCCAGCCGAGGCGCTGGCGAGGTTGAGGCGCAATTAAATATATTCAAGCGCGAGGCCGAAATTGTTTCAGCTCACGTGCATATTTTGGATTCTCTCAATCAGGCCCCTGCCGAGATTGCGCGATTGATGAAAAGCCATGATCTGCCCATGGCGCTGCGGCTTGGCGCAGATCAAAGATTGAACGGCCTTGATTGGTCGCAAGCAGGCCTTGCACTGTCCTTTGGCCCCTCGAAGGGGGATGATCAAGCCGCCTTCAGCCATGCCTTTGCTGGCATAGCAGAGACCGGCACGTTGGCGCTTTTGTCTGGTCCGGATAATCCCACAAGCCTTAATTTTCTGCCCGATGTGCATTTTGTTGCACTGGCGCAGAATGATCTTGTTAGCGATTTGGAGACTGTCTGGGTTCGCTTGCGAAAACTCAATGGCGATCATCATTTGCCGCGCACGATCAATCTGATCACCGGCCCCTCGCGCTCTGCCGATATCGAGCAGACCTTGCTTTTGGGTGCGCATGGCCCGCGCCATTTGCATATTCTGATTTATCGACACTAAAGCTTTAAAAAGAGCTTCCCGCTTCAAGAAGCTGTTAATCAAATTGCGCTAAGCCTCCTATGAGGGACATCCTCAGGGCATAGATGATGCGCAGGCTTCAATATCTGGTCATTGTCTTTATGACCCCGCTCGCTGATCTCAGCCTTCCTGCTTATGCGCAACAAGAGAGCGGGCCTTCAAGCAATGCTCGCAAACCGCCATCGAGCCCATCCATCGTCACGATGACGCCGATTAAGCCGCAAGCTCCTGCTTTTGGCGCAGGCCCTGTGCGCACATTCTATGATGTGACACAAGTTCCAACGCCGGATAGCTTTATCGTCAATAAAATTGCCTCGCCCACACAACCTGCCAATATGGTTGGTGCGAAGGATAATGAAACAGCTCTATCAAGCGATTCTGCTCCCAGCTATACGCCCGCCACGCTGGCTCTCATCAAGAAAGAGGCAGAGCATTATGCCAGCATTGCGGCTAATGGCGGATGGCCGGAAGTGCCGCAGGCTTTGGCCTCCGGCCAATCAGGTGCTGCTGTTCTGACTTTACGGAAAAGACTTGCCGCTGAGGGGGATCTTGATGCTGCACAAATCTCAAATCCTCAGTGGGATCAGGCGCTGACCAATGCTATCAGACAATTTCAGGGCCGCATGGGTCTGAAACAAAATGGCCAGGTGCGCGGTGCTACGCTGACAGCACTTAATATTTCTGCGGATGTCCGCGCGCGCCAATTGGCCTCAAGTTATAATCGTATGGCGGGAATTAATTTCTCTTTTGGGGATCGCTATGTCGTGGTCAATATTCCCTCGGCTGTAGTTGAAGCCGTTGAGAACGGCCATGTGGCGCATCGTTATGTGGCTGTGGTCGGCGATGTTGACCATCCCTCGCCCGAGATCATTGCGCGCGTACAGGCAATCAATCTCAATCCCACATGGACAGTGCCAACATCGATCATCAAAAATGAAATCATTCCGAAAATGCGCAAGGATCCAGCCTATCTCAAGCGCATGAAGATCCGCATTTTGGATTCGCATGGCGATGAGGTCAAACCCATGGCGATCAATTGGTCAGGTAATAGCGCGATCAATTATACGCTGCGGCAGGATTCTGGTGCTGGTAATTCGCTGGGCAATATCCGCATCAATATGCCCAATGCCCAAGCGGTCTATATGCATGACACGCCCTCGAAGAAATTTTTTGGGCGCGATTATCGCTTCCTCTCACATGGCTGTGTGCGCGTGGCTGATGTCTTCAGCTTTGCCCAATGGCTGCTAGAGGGCACAAATACCGGCAGCAAAAGCGGTGTGTGGGATAAGGCGAGCCTGCGTGCCAAAGCCGATGATGGCGAGCGCACAGATATCAAACTCGCCCGCTCCACGCCCGTCATCTGGACCTATATGACAGGCTGGGTGAGTGAGGATGGCCTAGTGCATTTTCGTGATGACGTCTATGGCAAGGATAGGGAGTCCTCTTTGCAAGTCTTGCGACAATGATCGCAATCTTACCTTCACAAAGGACCGCGTCCGGCATGGCGGCTCTGTAAATCTTGCAAATGATCAAGCTCTAATGTCACCAAACGAATACCGGGATCTTGTGGATCAAGCTTAATCCCGAATCCCAGCTCGGCGCAGACATCAAGCATAGGAAAATTTTGCGCAAGAACGCGTCCTTCAATCCGCTTTAGGCCTTTGTGTTTTGCGTAATCGATGATGAGGCGCATCAACAGCCACCCAAGACCGCGCCCCTTATAATCCGATCGCAGCATAATGGCATATTCACCTGACTGCTGATCTTCGCTCTGCAAGAGGCGCACGCCGCCCAGCATCAGACCCGATGTGTCATCCAGTGCCAGAGCAGCAAAGTCCTTGTGAAAATCAACATCAACCAGTGCAGAGACAAAGGCCGGGCTAAAATCCTTCACCGGACCAAAGAAACGCTTGCGCAAATCTTCCGGCGTGATGTGGTTCAGAAATTCCCGCATCAGCCCATCATCATCAGCCCGCATGGGACGGATCGACACATGTGTCTGATCCTTCAGGATGACATGACGCATCCAAAGTGCGGGATGAGAAGGATCGCTCTGGTTCTCGCTATGAACAATGATTGCACCAATGGGCTTATAATAAATAAGGCTTATGCGAAACGAGGATAGTCTCGAATGAGACTAGCATATTGCCAAATCATTTTTCACTTGGCCAGACTAACATGGCAAATTCGTGACAAGCTCTGCTTCAGGATCCATCCATCAGGGGATTATTCAGCAAGAACACTAAATTATTCAGCAAGAACTCTTGGCGAGGGAAAAGCAACTTCAACCAAAGTGCCCTCGCGCTTGCGACTGCGAATGGTGAAAGAAGCGCGGTTGGCTTCAACAAGAGCACGTGTCAAAGGCAGGCCAAGCCCTGTACCAGAGGATTGCCGCGCTGTAGCTAATTGACGAAAGGGCTCCAGCGCCATTTGGATTTCTTCATCATCCATGCCGATGCCCGTGTCCTTCACACGGATCACCGCATTACCGGCATCCGTCAAAGCGGTTGAGAGAATGACCTGGCCACCCGGCTCATTGAATTTCACGGCATTGGACAAGAGATTGAGCACAATCTGCTTGAGTGAGCGCTCATCAGCGACCAATTTGGGCAGATTGGGGGCCAAAGACACACGCACAATCACACGCTCGCGCAATGCCTGTGGCTGCATCAGCGCCACACATTCCTGTACAATGCGATTGGCATCAACAGCCACAAAATTGAGTTCGGCCTTGCCTGCTTCAATCTTTGAGAGATCGAGCAAATCATTCACAAGGCTCATCACATGCGTGCCTGAAGCATGAATGTCTTTAAGATAATCCTTGTAACGATCATTGCCCACGGGACCAAAGCGCTCTTCCATGATAACTTCAGCAAAACCCATAATGGCATGCAGGGGCGTGCGAATTTCATGACTGATCTTGGCAAGAAAATCAGACTTCAAAGCGCTGGCGCGTTCTGCCTCGCGGCGCGCTTCGCGCAATTCACGCTCGGCTTTTTTCCATTGAGTCATATCGCGCAACACCGCGCAGAATTTCATTGTCTCGCCAGAAGCCACCCGCCCAATGGTCATGAAGATAGGTATGGCGCCGCCCTGACGCGCCCGGCCAATGATTTCGCGTCCATCATTGAGCAGGCTCGCCACACCATTGCCTTGCAGACCCGCCAGATAATCCTGCGCATAGGCATGACTTTCGGGCATTAAAACAGTTGAGAAAGATTCGCCTAATAATTCGGCCTGATCATAGCCAAACAAGGCCTGAGCTGATTGGTTGAGGCTAAGAATCGCGCCTTGCGCATCCAGCACAATCACGCCATCAGTCGCTGTGTCGAGAATGGCGTGTAATTCACGACTTTCGGTCTGTTGCTTGACGGATTCACGCTCGAGAGCGCGAATCTTCTTCGACAATTCTGCTTCGAGGGACGATTGGAATGTCATTAATGTTGCTGCATCGCCGCCCCATTGCATCATGCGCATGCGCACATCAAAGTATAATATATGACCATCAGCACGACGCACGGGGATAGCAGAGCCAAATTGATCATCGCCCTTTTGCGTGGATTTGGATTCAAATATGCGATCTGGACCGCCAGCCTCATAAAAGGCATCAATGTCGGAATAGCCCAACGTCTCAAGCAGAACTTGATTCATCAGAATGGGAATTGCGCCACGCGTGACCAATATTCCAAAGGGCAGGCGCTCGAATAAAGCTTTGGCATTGGCCTCAAGGGAAAGCGGATCATCTGCCTGATCGATTTGCCTATCTGTTGGTGAGGATTGAGAAGGCGTGATTTGATCATTGGCCTCTTCATTTGCCTCATTCTCAATTTCATCATTGGCGGCAAGCGCCAAAAGTGTGGCAGCCTCTTCAATCCGCTCGGGACTTGATTGTATTTTTGTTTCTTCCGTTACGGCCTTTGTCTCGGCACCAGCCAAAGTGACTTCTATAAAATCGCGAATTTTAGCCAGAGATTTATCGACCTCCTCTCGCTTGACCTCGTCCGGCTTGACCTCTGCGCTTGAAGAATGATCAGCCTGAGCGATTTCAAATTTTTGTGCGGGGAGATCTATCTCATTCTTGCGCTCGGATTTCGACGCAGGACTGGAGGTTTCATCGGATTCGATTTTGGCCCCTAAGGCCCGTGCAATCTCCCGAAAGGCGTTGCGCTCTTGCGAGGATAATTGATCCGACTGCGTTTGGGGGGCAGGCTTGTTTTGCGTAGCAGATTGCGCGGGGGTGGCATTGGGTTTGGTAACCACATGAAATTGTCGCAACCGCACAACATTGCTGGCCGGATTTCTGGATGTCTCCAGATCTCCCTCTGATATCTTTGGTTCACTGCCAGCCGATAATAGCGAGGACTTGCTTTTCGTCTCTGCCTCTTTTTCTTGTGCGGGTTGAACCTCTCCAAGCGCGCTCATGCGATCAAGATGGACCACACCAAAACCACGAAACCCTTCATAGGCGCGTTGCGCATCAAAGCTGGGCACGCCGCCAAGGGTCATGGCAATCTTTGCGTGATGGCCGGGAATAGGCCATTGCACATCAAGACCGGTCAAAGTCCGGCGCGCAGCAATCGCCTGATGCAAGGCGGCGCAATCTTCGACGCCCTGTTCCGCGAGAAGGATTGCAAAATCGCGGCCGAGCCATTGTGTCACATCGCCGCCAATGATTTGCGACAGCACAGAGCCCATCTGGATGATCTGCCCCCTGTCATCCAATTGCCAGACGAAGCGCAGACGTCGCGCGCTGGGAAATTGCTGGGACAATGAGGCTTGCAAGGCTTCCATAGTCTGTGCTTGCGGCTCAGCAATAGCAGCAATAGCGGGAACTAACTCCGGCACATTTGTTGGAAGTGTTGGCGCTGACTGCATGTCATCCGCCTTGAGGGCAGGCCCGTCCAGCGCACCGGCAATGAAATAAGTCTGCGGAGCAGGCAGACGTTGGCAAAGAAAAGTGAAGTTGCGTGCCTGACCATCCTTGAACAAGCGCAGACGCTCTAGTCTTGGCGTGGCACCGGGCGACAAGAGGCCCGACAAATCGCGCAAGCGCTTCACGCCTGGATCATTGGCCTGCGTCAACCGCCCGTTTAAGGCCGCCTCATCCTTCGCGCCAAACAGGTCCAAAGCCGCCGCATTAGCCCAGACAAGACGAAACGGCGCACCCTGACCCACAATCAGAGGCAAGCCCTGAGACTTGAGGGAGGCAAAAGGAGGCTCGGCCAATAGGCCGGCTATTGCCGTCGGTAAGGTCACGCTCGTTCGTCCACGCACAGGGTTTGCCCCAATCTCTCAGCG
>OMIJ01000047.1 GCA_900299065.1 Hyphomicrobiales bacterium | reverse complement strand
TTGCGCGCCATGGCGATAGAGTTGTAATTGCCACTGCGCCTTTTGTGGCGGAGCGGGACAAGAGTGCAAAGCACTGCGCACATCTGCGGCATTGACAAGACGTGCATGTTCTGCCCGTGAGAGCCGCAAGCGATCGAGCAGGCGATCCGCATCTTCGCTGATATCAACATTCAGTCCTGCCAGACGAAGAAGAGCTGGCTGAGATTCAGTCGCTGGCTTTTCTTTCAGGTTTAAAGACTGCGCCATCAGGCGCTCAAAGCGCGCCAAATGCGGCACGCCGCCTATGAGACGCGATAAAATCCCCGTCCCTGCCATGGCAGGAATAACTTTCAGGCAGCCATCCAAGCTCAACAGCTTGAGAAGTTCCATGCGTATGCGCTCACGCGACAAGCGGCTCAATCCGGCCTGCTCGGCGATCACGCTTTGCATGGCTTCAGGATCAATTGGTCCGCGTCCATAAGCGGCATGAAAGCGAAACAGGCGCAATATGCGTAAATAATCTTCGCGAATGCGTTGACGCGCTTGGCCGATAAAGCGCACGCGGCCTTGTTCAATATCGCTCTGCCCCTGCGTATAATCATAAAGCTGGCCTTTGCCATCAAGCGAGAGGGCATTGATGGTAAAGTCACGGCGCAGCGCATCTTCCTCAAAGTCGCGGCCAAATTGTACTTTGGCATGACGTCCATCGGTCTCGATATCGCGCCGCAATGTCGTGACCTCAAAGGCAGTGCTTTGGATGATCAGCGTGAGTGTTCCATGCTCAATTCCGGTGGGAATCCATTTCAGCCCAGCAATTTGGGCTCTCTTGATGATTTCATCCGGCTCGGCCGTTGTGGCCAGATCAACATCAATCACCTTATGGCCACACAGACTATTGCGAATAGCCCCGCCCACAATGCGCAATTCCTCGCCATTGCCATCAAGAGCAGCAAAGAGAATTTGCAATTTCTCATCATTCAGCAAATGGCGCAGGGCAGGCGAGGCTTGTCGCCGATGGATCTCGCCGCTCATTGATAGAGCCTTTCATAGAGCTGGCGCAGCATGCCGGCTGTCGCGCCCCAGATGAAGCGATCCGCATAGGGCATGGCTAAAAAGCTGCGTCCCTCATCGCCTCTTTTGACGCGATGGTGATTGCCCGATTGCATCAAAAAGGACAGCGGCACCTCAAACACATCTTCTACTTCGTCTGGATTGATTTTGATCTCAAAGCTTGGTGCAATCAGTGCGACAACGGGGGCAATGCGATAGCCCGTGCCGGTGAAATAATAATCCAGATAGCCCAAAGGCTCGATTAAATGGGAGGCGAGGCCTATCTCTTCCTCGGTTTCCCGCAAGGCTGCTTGCAATGGGCTTTCATCAGGATCAATCTTGCCGCCGGGAAAAGCAATCTGCCCTGAATGTTTGTTCAATTGGCTTGAACGCTGCGTCAAAAGAATGGTTGGCTCTGTTGAATGGGCGATGACAGGAATAAGGACAGCCGCATCGCGCGCATTGGCCAGCAATTGCGGGGTAAGTGGTCTTTTCCAATAGCGATCATCCCCGGAGCGTGGTGCGTCGGCGCTCGGGTGAGCAGGCGGCAGTTTGTGCAAATGACGCTGCGCGCGCGCCAGAAAATCAGGCACGTTGAAATCTGGCAGCGATGTTGCCGTGCCTTTGGCCGTCATTCGTCATGCGCTCCAATCTGATCTGCCGGCGCCATAGCAAAGAATTCTCCTGCCGATGCAATGCCAAATATGCCTTTACCTTCAAGGGTTCGGATTTCCCCAAGCTTGACCAGATCTAGCATAAGCGCGCGGCTGAGCAGAGCGCGCAGTCCATTACGGACCATGAGATATGGCTTGAGCCCCCCGGACGGACCCGTTTCAAAGCTCAATCTGTGGTCCGCATCCGCCCGCACCCAATCATCCTGCAGGGTCCGAAAGGAGAGTTCCTGCCCGCAAGGGCCATTGGCAATCTGCATTTCAACGGCAACAAACGGGGCATCTTCAACCGCTATGCTGACCATTTCTACTGGCGTAACAAGCCTATAGCCCTCTTTATCGAGCCGCAGGATCGATGCGAAGAGACGCACCAGTTCGGGCCGCCGGATCGGGCTATTGTTGAGAGACCATGTGCCATCCCGACTAATTTTCAGGCCAATATCGCCACAAAAGGGCGGATTCCAGAGGTGGACTGGCGGCAGGATGCGCTCGGCCCCCCCTTGCGGGCTCGGCTTTTGGGCCAATTGGCTCAGCTTCGCCAATGGATCCTCAAGCCCTGCTGTCCGGGATTGGGGTTGATCAGCCATTTTTTTGCCCCGCCAAACCGCACCCGGTCTGATGACCATCCAACCTTGGATAGTTTGGGGCCAATGTTGGTTTTCGCATCGACAATGCCGTTAATGCAATTAAACTGAACGCAGAATAGACGATCCATGCCTCGGGTCCATGCCTTCAGTTAGCCTGAAGCGGGTGAAGAGGCGGACGAGACTAACCTGCCTGCCCGAAGGGCTCAGTCAGGGCCTATGTGCAGAACAAGGACAGAGTGATGACCGCCAGCCAGAACATAAGTGCAGCAGACGCTCATTCGGATATTGTAAAATCAGCCGACAGCGTCCTTCAACATGTCGCGGCAGCGCGTGCCGCGATCCGCACCGTCATCTTTGGTCAGGAACAGGTCGTCGAAGAGGCGCTCGTGACGCTCATTGCGGGTGGCCATGGTCTTCTGGTCGGTGTGCCGGGATTGGCGAAAACCAAATTGGTCGAAACGCTTGGCACAGTGCTGGGGCTTGATGCGCGGCGCGTTCAATTCACCCCCGATCTCATGCCGGCTGATATTCTGGGTTCCGAAATCATGGAAGAAGCGGCGGATCGCTCGCGTGCCTTTCGTTTTGTGCGCGGTCCGATCTTTGCGCAATTGCTAATGGCGGACGAAATCAACCGTGCCAGTCCGCGGACCCAATCAGCGCTTTTGCAGGCGATGCAGGAATATCATGTGACAGTGGCTGGCGAGCGGCATGATCTCCCGCGCCCCTTCCATGTGCTAGCGACCCAAAATCCGCTGGAGCAAGAAGGCACTTATCCTCTGCCTGAAGCACAGCTCGATCGTTTTTTGATGCAGATTGATGTGCTCTATCCTGATCGTGACGCCGAGCGGCGCATTCTGATTGAAACCACCGGCGATCATCAGGCCAGCGCCAAGCCGGCCATGACTGCGCAAGATCTGATGACAGCGCAAAAGCTCGTGCGTACTCTGCCCGTTGGCGAGAGCGTGGTTGAAGCCATTCTCGATATTGTCCGCTCGGCCCGCCCGGGAGAGGGTGATGCCAATATTACAAGGCATATCGCCTGGGGGCCCGGTCCGCGCGCCGCTCAGGCGATGATGCTGGCATCACGTGCCCGAGCTTTGGTTGATGGTCGCCTCTCACCTTCGCTTGATGATGTGGTGGCTCTGGCTCAGCCCGTGTTGAAACATAGAATGGCTTTGTCCTTTGCTGCACGTGCTGAAGGCGAAACTCTGGCTGGTGTGATTGCCAAGCTGACCGAAAGGTTCCGCATCTAAATGGTTGAAGCCCGTCTCCTGGAGGCTGATGAAACACGCCCCGAGGGTCGCCATGAAATGGGCGCCCTTGATCTGGCGCGTCGTTTGCCAAGCCTTTTGGTGGCCGCCAAGGATGTTGCGGCGACTGTGATGCATGGCGTGCATGGCCGCAGACGCGCCGGTGTTGGCGAAACCTTTTGGCAATTTCGTCCCTTTGTGATGGGTGAATCCATCAGCCGCATTGATTGGCGGCGCTCTGCCAGAGACGACAGAGTCTATGTGCGCGAACGCGAATGGGAGGCGGCGCATACCATCTGGCTGTGGATGGATCTGTCACAATCCATGGCCTATGTGTCCAATCTCGCGCTGCAATCCAAACTGGATCGCGCCCTTGTGCTCGGCTTGGCATCAGCCGATCTTTTGGTGCGCGGCGGAGAGCGTGTTGGTCTGATTGGCCTCACGCGCCCTGTAGCTGCGCGCAATATCATTGAGCGTCTGGCCGAGGCTTTGGTGCAGGAGACAGGACGGCCCGATTATGTGGCGCTCGAATTACCAGCCGATCAGCCTTTGGCGCCGCGAACACAGGCCATTCTGATCAGTGATTTTCTCACCCCCGCCGAGCGTATTCGCCAAACGATTCAGGCCATGGCGTCGCGCGGTGCGCAGGGTCATTTGGTGATGATTGCCGATCCGGTGGAAGAGACCTTCCCCTTTACGGGGCATACAGAATTTCGCGATGTCGATAGTTCGGCCACTTTGCGTGTTGGCGAGGCCTCGCTGTTTCGCGCCGATTATGTCAATCGTCTTGCCGCCCATCGCGATGCAATCCGGCAGGTTTGTGTCTCGCGGGGATGGAGTTTTACCATTCATCGCACTGATCGTCCTGCCTCCGAGGCTTTGCTGGGCCTGCGCATGCAGATTGAATCAGGCTATAGCATTGGATCATTTGGAGGGGCGCAATAATGGGAGCTTTGCCGCTCGCCTTTTCCGTTCCTATGGTGCTCTCGGCGCTGATCCTGCTGCCAGCGCTCTGGTATTTGCTGCGCCTTACGCCGCCGCGTCCGCGTCAGATTGATTTTCCGCCGTTGCGGCTCATTCTTGATCTCAAGCCCAAGGAAGAGACGCCCGCCCGCACACCCTGGTGGTTGCTGCTTTTGCGTTTAGCACTTGCTGCGCTGATCATTCTGGCTATGGCCGGGCCGATCTGGAATCCCTTGCCCGCCAGCCAGGGAACGCAAGGCCCTTTATTGGTCATTCTGGATGATAGCTGGGCTGCTGCCCCACAATGGGCCCAGCGCCTCACTGCTGCGCAGGAGCGCATTGCTGCTGCCGCGCGTGATGGCCGGCCTAATGCGATTGTCGCAATATCAGATGGCGCCCGCGATGTTATGCTCTCCGATTCCAGTCGCTCGATGGATCGTCTGCGCGCTCTCAAGCCTGTGCCTTATCTGCCTGATCGTTTGCCAGCACTTCAGGCCGTTCAAAAATTCATTGCGGCGAATAAACAGAGCGAGATCATCTGGTTTGCCGATGGTTTGGCTTCAGGCCATGCGCGCGCCTTTGCGGAATCTTTGGTGCAATTGGTCAATTCAGATCATATTCGTGTTATTACGGATGAGCGCCCGGTTCTGGCTCTGGCCGGGACAGAGAATAATGCCAGCGCACTTGAAGCCCGCCTTGTGCGCTCGCAGCCCAAAGGTCTGCAAACGGCCAGTTTGACGCAAGGGCAGGTGCGAGCTTTTGATCTCAAAAGCAATGTCATTGGCGAGGCCGCTTTTAATTTCGCATTGACCAATGAGACCAAAGCACGCTTTGAGCTGCCTATTGAATTGCGCAATGAAATTGCTCGGCTTGAGATCGTCAATGAGCATTCTGCTGGTGCTGTCTCCTTGCTGGATTCGCGCTGGAAGCGGCGGCGTGTGGCCATTGTATCGGGTGCAACGGCTGATCTGGCTCAGCCACTTTTGTCGCCCAGTTATTTTCTCAATCGTGCACTCGCGCCTTTTGCTGAAGTGCGCGAGCCCCGCGCCGGGGCGAATGATCCTATACTTGCGTCATTA
Organism: Hyphomicrobiales bacterium; assembly: GCA_900299065.1. Lineage (GTDB taxonomy): Bacteria > Pseudomonadota > Alphaproteobacteria > Rhizobiales > Beijerinckiaceae > Terripilifer. The sequence continues at coordinate 7,657 of OMIJ01000047.1, read as the reverse complement.
AATGACCGCATTGCTGTGTTGTTCCTCGCAGATGTCGGTGTGGTGGCTGGCGCTGCGCATGATCAATTGGCCCGGTTCATCGAGGATGGAGGCATATTGGTGCGTTTTGCAGGAACGCGTCTGGCGGGATCTTCCGATGATCTTGTTCCCGTGCGTCTGCGCCGAGGCGGGCGCATATTGGGCGGCGCTTTGTCATGGGACAAACCAAAGCCCTTGGCCCCCTTTGATCGCGAAAGCCCTTTCTCGGGTCTTTCAGTCAAGGATGAAGTCAGCGTCACACGTCAGGTTCTGGCCGAGCCGGAAGTCGGCCTTGCGGGCAAAACATGGGCCCAGCTTGCTGATGGCACGCCTCTGGTTACCGCCATGCGCAGCGGCAAGGGGCTGATAGTTTTGTTCCATGTAACGGCCGATACAACTTGGTCCAACTTGCCGCTCTCGGGTCTGTTCGTTGATATGCTGCGCCGTGTGGTGGCCATGTCAGGTGAGACAACTCAGGCTGACGGGGCTGAGGCCAATGTCAAAGAGGCTAATCGTGTGGTGACCTTGGCGCCAACACGCACACTCGATGGCTTTGGTATAATGGGAGTTCCGCCGGTCACAGCCAAACCTTTGCCCGTAAATTATGAGGGGACGGCAAATGCGGATTATCCGCCCGGTTTTTATGGTCCAATCGATGGTTTGACGGCAGTGAATACTTTGTCAGTGAATGATCATTTGGATGCGGCCGATTTTGATGGCTTGCAGCTTGATATGCAGCCCTTGCGCCCGGCTGAGCCCATTGACCTGCGCCCTGCGCTCGTCGCGCTGGCGCTAGCATTGTTGTTGATTGATGCGCTTGCCTCGATCTGGCTGGGTGGCGGCTTTGGTCGTCAGGCACGGCGCGCCACTCTGGCAGCCCTCATTCTTTTTGCAGGTGCAGAGTTAACTGATCGTCCTGAGTTTGTCTCCGCAGCACAGGCGCAAACACAAACACAAACACAAAACGCACCACCGGCCCGCACCAGCCCACGCGAGATCGAAGCTGCCCTTAAAACACGTTTCGCTTATGTGGTGACGGGGGATCGCACGGTCGATGAAGCCAGTCGCGATGGCCTGCTGGCTCTCTCGCGTGAATTGGCGCGCCGCACAGCCCTTTCGCCCGGTGAGCCCAATGGCATTGATCCCTCACGCGATGAATTGGTGTTTTATCCCTTGCTCTATTGGCCCATTGTGACAAGCCAGCCGCAACCCTCGGCACAAGCAATCACGCGCATTGCAAATTTCATGAAGCAGGGCGGCACAATACTTTTTGATACACGTGATGCTTTACTCGCACGCCCCGGTGGGCCACCCACGCCTGAGGCCTTGTGGTTAAGGCAATTGCTGGCTGGCGTTGATGTGCCTGAGCTTGAGCCCGTGCCGCGCGATCATGTCGTCACCAAGACTTATTATCTGCTTGATAATTTTGTTGGCCGCACCACCATTGGCCAGACATGGATTGAAGCTCTACCTCCGGATCAAGGTGATCAGAGCAATCGCGCCGCGCGTGCTGGCGATGGTGTGTCACCGCTCATCATCACCAGTAATGATCTGGCGGCAGCCTGGGCGCTCGATCCCTCAGGTCAGCCGCGCTTTCCGCTTATTCCCGGCGGCACGCGTCAACGCGAAATGGCGATACGCGCGGGCATTAATATTGTGATGTACACTTTGACCGGCAATTACAAAGCTGATCAGGTCCATGTTCGCGATCTGCTCGAACGGCTGGCGCATTGACATGATGAATTTCAAAATCGCCATCGCCCCGATTTTGCCCATTCCGGTTCTTCTGGGATTTGTGCTGGCCTCAGTGCTCGTTCTGGCTCTTGGCCTTTATGTTGGTCGCCGCGGCACTCTGGTGCGTGCACTGGGTCTGGCGCTGATCCTGCTGGCTCTGGTTGATCCCTCGCTGGTGCGCGAGGATCGCGAGCCTTTGAAAGATGTTGTTGCTGTTGTGCTGGATCGCAGCGCCAGCCAAGCGATTGGCGAGCGCAAGGAGCAAACCGACAAAGCCCGGGCCTTGATCGAGAAAGAACTCGCAGATCTTGGCACTGTCGAAGCGCGCTTCATCGAGGCCGGGCAGGAGGATGCCGCGCATGATGGCACCAAATTATTCACGGCTCTTAATGAGGCCTTGGCTGATGTGCCGCCTGAGCGCATCGGCGGAGCGATCATGGTCACTGATGGCATTGTGCATGACATACCTGCGCAAGTTGAAGCACTTGGTTTTCGCGCCCCACTTCATGCTTTGATCACGGGACATGAGGGTGAGCGTGATCGGCGCATTGAGCTTGTCGAAGCCCCGCGCTTTGGTCTTGTCGGCAAGGATCAAACCATTTCCATTCGTGTGCTCGACACAGGCGGGAGCAACGAACTCGTCAATGTTCTTGTGCGCCGGGATGGGGTTGAACTTGGCACAGTCAGAGCCCGCACTGGCGTTGTGACGCGTGTGCCTGTGCGCATTGATCATGGCGGGCCCAATGTGGTCGAGCTCGAAGTACCGACCATGCCTGATGAATTGACAGCGCTGAACAATAAATCCGTCCTCACCATTGATGGCGTGCGCGATAAATTGAAAGTCTTGCTCGTCTCGGGCGAGCCGCATGCGGGTGAGCGCACTTGGCGCAATCTGCTCAAGGCCGATGCCAATGTCGATCTCATCCATTTTACAATTTTGCGCCCGCCGGAAAAACAGGGGCAGGATGGCGCGCAATTGAATGAGCTATCGCTGATCGCTTTCCCGACTGCCGATCTGTTCGGTCGCAAGATCAATGAATTTGATCTCATCATTTTTGATCGCTATTCCAACCAGACTATTCTGCCCTCCATCTATTTTGAAAATATCGTGCGCTATGTGCGCGATGGCGGTGCTTTGCTGATGGCCGTTGGCCCGGATTTTTCAGCACCGGAAGGCTTGTTTTATTCGCCGCTGGGGCGCATTGCTCCAGCCAAGCCCAATGGGCGTGTGATCGAGCGTGCCTTTCAACCCTCAGTAACTGTCACAGGCAATAAACATCCCGTTACTAGGGATCTGCCGGGACAATCCGGCAATACATCCAATTGGAGCCAATGGTTCCGCCAAGTCATGGCCGAACCCTCCACCGGCATTCCAGTTATGGCCGGTGCGGATAATCTGCCCTTGCTCGTTCTCTCGCGCGAAGCCAAGGGGCGTGTTGCGCTCTTATTGTCAGATCAGATCTGGTTGTGGGCTCGCAATTATGATCAAGGCGGCCCTTATCTCGATCTACTGCGCCGCCTGGCGCATTGGTTGATGAAAGAGCCTGAGCTAGAGGAAGAAGCTCTGCGGGCAAGTGCGCGTGGTCGCGACATTTCAATCGAGCGCCAGACATTGAAATCCGACACGCCTCCCATTCAAGTCTTCTCGCCCTCAGGAAAGACTCAAGATGTCGTAATGGCGCCATTCGAGCCCGGTTTGACGCGCGGCAAAGTCACTGTAGATGAATTTGGTCTCTACAAAGTTTCGGATGGTTTGGTGTCAACTCTTGTCAGCGTAGGGCCTGAAAATCCGCGTGAATTTCAGGAAGTCGTCTCAACGCCTGATAAATTGCGCCCGCTCATCGAGGCCAGTGGCGGCACGATCCGTCGCATAAGCGGCGCAGCAGCAGATCTGCGCTTGCCGCGGTTTGTCTCCATGCGTGAGAGCCCAGTTTATGGCGGCACAGATTATGTCGGTTTTCGTCGTACCGGTTCAAGCATAGTGACAGGCATAGGCGTTGCGCCTATGGCGATTGGCTTCTTTGGCCTGATTGTTTTGCTCGGCGGTGTTTTATTGGGCTGGCTCTGGGAAGGGCGCAAACCACGCATTGCAGCCTGATCTCGCCATTGATCGCAATCCGCCTGAAAACTTATGTTTGGCTTTCAGCTGATCCGCTTGACAGAGCCTTTGATTCCCTCAAAAGCGCCTTCTTTCAATTCGCAATACAGCACACGCGCCGGATCAACAGGCCCGGGCAATTGCAAACGTCCTGCAGGACTGCGTTTGAAGCCAAGCCTGGCATAATAAGGCTCATCACCAACCAGCAATACAAGTTCGTGCCCGCTTTGCCGTGCCAGATTGAGCGAATGCTGCGCCAAGGCCTCGCCAATGCCTCTTGAGCGAAAAGCAGGCTCAACGGTGAGCGGGCCCAGAAGTAGGCCCGGTTTGTCGCCAATGCGAATGGGTGTCATCAGATTGGCACCAATCAACATACCGCCAATGCTCGCGACACAAGACAATTTATAATCTGCGGCCACGCCTTCGCGCAAACGATAGGCTGTGCGTGTGAATCTTCCTGGACCAAAGGCGCGCTCATCCAATTTGCGAATGGCCGGGCCATCGGCAGGCGTCATCAACCGCACGCTCAGGGCGGGCAGATCAACCTCGGGCAATTTATCGGACTCAGAAGAGGCTTGGGTCATCACACAGTTTCGGCACAACGCTAATATAGGCAAGCTATCAAAGCTAAGTGCTTGCTCTTTAGCATGCGGGGTCGCTTTCGCAAGCAGTGCAAAGCAACAGCGACAGGTCTCACCACTCAGGCCTTACCAGTCCTGACTCACTTCTCTGTGATCAAAAATCTCGGCAATTCGGCGCAAACTTGCCCCGCTCACCCCTTCAGGCAAGGCAAAGCGACTGAAAAACCGACCTTCAAGGATTTCAAAATCAGCAGGCCTTGCCGGCCCAAAGGTAAAATCGCGCACAATATAGACGGCAATATGATCGCGCCGCGAGGCGGTTCGGTTGAAGAAAATGCCATGTAAACTGGCTGGACCGGCTATTCGAAGGGGGCTTTCCTCGGCCAATTCCCGCGCCATCGCCTCAAGGCAGCTTTCACCCGGATCAACGCCCCCGCCTGGAAAATGCCAGCCTGGAACATAGCCGTGGCGCACGAGATAGATCTCCTCCCGCTCATTGATCACAACCACCCGTACCCCCATGGTCAGGGGGCGGGTGACGAGAAAGGCAAAATGCCACAATCTTGCGCGCCAGCGCTGCCTCAGGCGGCTGTGCGCCGTGGAATGGGGGTGAGGCGGGGCTCTATCTGTCTGATCTTGTCCCATGAAGCCTCAATCCGCGCCTGACTGAGCAGGGTAGAGGTGAAAACCCATCCCGAGGAGCGTCATCTGCACGAAATTATCTCCATGAAATTGATCTCATTGGGTAGAAATCCAATGGCCGCTTTCCTAGAACTGTTCTAAGGAAATGCAAGCTTGATGCAGGAGAAGGTCGTGAAGTCATTTGCCGAATTGACAGAGCGTGAAATCCTCGCCGTCGCCATTTCCTCAGAGGAGGAAGATTCCCGCATTTATATGGCTTTTGCCGAGGATCTGGCTGAGCGCTATCCCTCTTCCTCCAAAGTCTTTGAATTAATGGCTGAGGAAGAGACTCAGCATCGCCATGCCTTGCTTGAAATGTATGAGCAGAGATTCGGTAAAGTCCTTCCCCCCATTCGCCGCGAAGATGTGAAGGGCTTTCTCAAGCGTCGCCCGATCTGGCTGACCAAAAACCTTCCCCTTGAGACCGTTCGGGCCGAGGCGGAGAATATGGAATATCAGGCTGCCCGGTTTTATGCCAAAGCTGCCTCGCAAACCACAGATGTGAACATTCGCAAATTGCTGGCCGATCTCTCCGAGGTCGAAAAAGGCCATGAGCGCAATGCTGGCCGCCTGCAAGCCACAATCCTCACCGAGGAAGTGCGCGATCAGGAAGATCAGACCAGCAAACGCGTCTTCGTGTTGCAATATGTGCAGCCTGGCCTTGCAGGCTTGATGGATGGCTCTGTCTCGACTTTAGCCCCGCTCTTTGCGGCTGCCTTTGCCACGCATCATAATTGGGAGACCTTCCTGGTTGGTCTTGCCGCCTCCATTGGTGCTGGCATCAGCATGGGTTTTGCTGAGGCTCTGTCCGATGACGGGGCTTTGACGGGCCGTGGTTCGCCCTGGCTGCGTGGCAGCATTTCCGGCGTTATGACGATGCTGGGGGGGCTTGGTCATACGCTTCCCTATCTTGTCCCTGACTCCGTGCCCAATGCCTTTTGGTATGCGACGGCAATCGCGATTCTTGTTGTGTTTGTCGAATTATGGGCGATTGCTTGGATCCGCATGAAATATATGGACACGCCTTTCCTGCAGGCCGTCTTCCAGATTGTGCTGGGGGGCGTCATTGTTCTGGCTATCGGCATTTTGATTGGCGGTGCTTAATGCCTTTGATGCTGGCCTAATTCCTTCATCATGAGCTTTCGTCTCGCGCATTTGTCCGATCCTCATATTGGTCCGCTGCCAAAGCCAGCCTTGCGCGATCTGATGGGCAAGCGCTTGACCGGTTATATGAATTGGCAGCGCCGCGCGCATATTCACAATATGGATGTGTTGCAATTGATCGTCGAGGATATGTTGGCGCAAAAGCCCGATCATGTCGCCATGACGGGCGATATTGTGAATTTGGGTATGGCCGCAGAATTCACACTGGCAAAAGATTGGCTCGCAAGTCTGGGCCCGCAACATCAAGTGAGTTTCGTGCCGGGCAATCATGATGCTTATATGAATGAATCCATGTCATGGCTTGCAGAGACATTTTTGCCATGGACGGGATCCGATACATCGCCGCATTATGGCTATCCCTATTTGCGCCAACGCGAAGAGCTTGCCATCATCGGCCTGTCATCTGCCATTCCAACAGCGCCATTTCTGGCCTCAGGTCATTTGGGCGTGCAGCAATGCGAGGCTTTGGCAGAATTGCTTGAGCAGACCAAATCGCAAGGCCATGCGCGCATCATACTCATCCATCATCCGCCCTATCGCAAAGGTGCAACAATCGGACGTGGTCTGCGCGATTCAGATCAATTTGCCAAAATCATTGCGCGCCATGGTGCAGAGCTGATCTTGCATGGCCATAATCATCGCACCATGCTGGCTCATCTGCCCGGTCCCAATGGGCCTGTGCCGATCATCGGTGCTGGCTCAGCTTCTGCTGTGCCGGGCACGCCCAGACATCATGCGCTTTATAATTTGTACGAGATTAAACGTGATGAGCAGCGCTGGACGATCAAGGCAAGCAGCCGAGGTCTATTGCCCGGTACGCATAGCATTGGTGCGATCGGCCCCATCGAGCTTGGCTAGTTTGGTCCTATTGTGCCAGAGACATTTGCGCAAATTTATAGGCATAAACCAGCGCAATGGTCAGTAATCCGCCTAATGTCACAGTGCCCAGCACTTCAATGATAAACAATATGAGTGAGGCAAACAGTCCTGGCTTGTTGCTTTTCCCCATTGGTCGCACCAAAGCGGAGGGCTCAAGATCATTGGCAGCAAGATCAGGAATGATTTTGAATTCTGGCGCGGCTGGTTTGGCGGCACTCAGACTATCTGTTCCCAAGGTGTCGCTCGCTAAAGCCTTCTCACGTTCTATCAATCGGCGCGCGACATAATCAGTGACCGCCTGCACAATGTGATCAATGCGATCAGACTCTGCCAACGTCAGGCGCTTGTGGCGCAGATCCTGAATGAAACGATAGACACGTCTGTCATGCCCCATTTCGACAAAGCCAAGCATGTCGATGTAAAGCCGGGGCCGGGGAGACGGCATGAGGCCCATATCAAACATATCGGGCATATCTGGGATTTGATCGAAAACAGGCCTCAG
>OMIJ01000046.1 GCA_900299065.1 Hyphomicrobiales bacterium | reverse complement strand
TTCAAATTCACTCCCTGGCCTGATGGTGATGTGCTTTTGGCCGCAGGTGAGACCAATCTGATCGAGGCACGTTCCACCCAGTCTGGTCGTCAGATTCGTATCGCCTTTGATCCCAGATCAGACTGGAACAAGCAGACATCCTTTGCGCAATTTCTTGGCAATCTGCGCTTATGGCTCGGGCCCCAACGCATAGGAAGAATTGATCAACCCTGCCTTGTGGGCACAATCTGCCCCATTGATGCACGCTGGCACAGCGGCAGATTGGAGCGCTTGACAGATGCAAAACTCACCCCAGGCCCTAACAATCAAACGCTCGAACTGCCACCGCCCGGCCAAGATCTTCTTCCCCTGCAAGCGGGGATTTATCATTGGAGCGAGGGACAAGCTGCCGATCTCGTAGGAATCAATCCTGATCTGACCCCAAGAGCAAAGATCGCGAGTAATTCAATTGCCCCCGCAAATGCCGAGCCAGCGACCAAACATCTCTGGCCTTATCTCTTGGGAATGAGCGCTCTACTTCTTATCGCGGAATTTTATTTATCGCATCGGCAAAGACGCATATCAGCCCCAAGCCTGGTCTCTCGAACTATAATTATTGGTTTTATAGCAGCGAGCTTGTTGAATTTGCCTGCACCAGGCTGGAACCAGCGCCAAAGCAAAATCATTGTCATAGGCGCAGACGATAAGAACGATATAGCATCTTTAACGCAAGATAAGTCTTCCCAGATTATCTACACCAATGCGCAAAAAGACCAACCCATTACAAGCAATGATGCGCTCACCCTTGCCGCAGCACTCATACCGCCCATGGCCAAGGGCGAGATTGAACTGCGTGGCAAATTGGATCTGACCAGAGCCAATGTCGCTGATCTTGTAACAGAACTGCAATCGCGTGCGATTGAGATCAAATCCAATGCTGAAATTACGCAATCAGATGATTTGATCATTCGAGATGTCAGCGCTCCGCAGAGCCTGTTTGCAGGTGAGAGCTTCACGCTAACAGCGAGGATCAAATCACCAAAGGCAATATCGGGTCATCTTGTCATCAACGAAGACTCAAAGCCCATCTTTGAACAAGATATCGATCTCACCACAGGTGAAAATTCCATTGAAGCGATCATCCCGCACGCCAAAGAAGGACGGGTTTTTTACAGCGTCGCTCTGACGCAAATTAATTCATCTGCCGCCCTGCCGGCAAGTCAAGGACTGTTTGTGCAGGCTCGCTTGGCCCCGCGCATACTCATTTTGGGGACAGGCCCCTCGACAAAGGAATTTTCAGATCGGCTCACCACACAAGGCTTGCAAACAAAGACCATGGTCCCCACAGGTGCGCCCTGGCTGATTGAAGATTGGCTCGCCTATGATGGCTATGTCTTTATGGACGTGCCCGCCATTGCGCTCAATTCAACGCAGCAAAATCTGCTTGTCGAGGCGGTAGCCCGCCATGCGCGCCCATTGCTCATTATGGGCGGACCGCATTCTTTCGGCCCTGGTGGCTATCTTGAGACGCCGCTCGATCAGCTCTCCCCTGTCTCAAGCCGCGTCCCCAAACCCTCGCCTGAAGCTGCTGTCGCTTTTGTGATTGATCGATCAGGCAGTATGGCACAGGCGGTCGGCGATTCAGATCGCCTGCAAATCGCCAAGCAAGCCACACTTACCGCCATTCAACAGCTCAATCCGCAAAGCAAGGTCAGCGTCATCGCTTTTGATACAGAAGCACGGCTGATTGCCCCACTCCAACCTGTCTCGCAAATTGATGAACTGAAGCGTCAGTTAGGGCATATGGTTCCTGGTGGCGGCACGGATCTTTATCCTGCCTTGGAAATGGCGCTCGATCAATTACGTAATGCCGACTCATCAATCAAACATGTCATTGTCTTTACCGATGGCTTGACGCCACCTGCCCCCTTCGAGGCTCTTGTCAATGAAATGACCAGCGCTGGCATGACCGTTTCAACTGTCTCCATTGGTACTTGGGCGGGGGATGTGGAATTGCGCAATATTGCCAAAAAGGGCGGCGGCGCTTTTCATTCGACCAATGACTTTAAAGCCCTGCCCAGCATTATGGCGCAAGAAGCCATGTTGATGTCAGATTCGGCTATTGAAGAGCGCACAACTCAGCCGCGCTGGAGTGGCACACGTCCGGCTTTTCTAGCCACTCTGCCTGATCAAATGCCACAGATTGATGGCTATGTTCTCACCACATCAAAAGCGGAAGCAGACACCAGCCTCAATGTCATAACAGAAGATGGCGGCGATACGCCTTTGCTCGCCTCTTGGCACTATGGCAGCGGCCGTGTCCTGGCTTTCACAACGCAAGCCATCGGCGATTGGATAAAGAATTGGCAATCATCGCCAGATTATCAGCAATTATGGACTCATGTCTTGCCGCATTTTCTCACCGGCGCTGATTCAACGGGCCTCAATCTGGTCGCCGTAAGAGAGCAAAACAGCCTCGTCATCAAAGCCCATGTGCTCGATAAAATGCGCAATTATCGCCAGGGCCTGGTCTTGAGCGCGCAGATTAAACTGATCAATCCGGCCAGTGAGGCTAGACCCATCAATCTGGCATTCTCAGAGCCAAAAGCGGGCCAATATGAAGGGCGACTGCCATATCTAGAACAGGGCGATTATGAAATTAACCTCACTCACGGCGAGCAAAGTCAGACAATTTTTGTGCGCAATGCCCCAGTGATAAGCGATCCCGAAGAGAGTCAACGCGCCTTGCAAGCTCTTGTTCAATCGACACTGAGCAAAGCAGAATTGCAATCTCGGCCAGAAGCATCTCATCTGATCTGGCATTCTGATTGGCGCTTTTGGGCCCTGCTGGCCTATCTTATCTTTAGTTTTGAATTGCTGATCAGCTATGGGCTGTTGGATAATATACGCAAATCCAGATTGCGCTGAATATAACCTTCATGCCAATAGGCCAGATGTGATGAGGCGCGTCATCATCTCATCATCTGTAATCTCACATTCAATGCGCAGGAGTTGAGCGCCTCGCAGTTTGATTTGATCTTCAAGAGAGGCGCGATAGAGACTCAATTCTCTTGCATAGTCCTCGATCATCTGCGCATCGATCATGAGTTCGATTTGTGCCTTGGTTTCTGCATCCTCCAGAGCATATTGTCCCTGACCTGAAACAAGGGGGCTTTCATCCTGCTTTGAAATTATGTGCAAGGCATAAAGATGCCCAGAAAGCTCCCCCAAAGGCGTCAGATCCTGTTCAATGGCCTCCATCCAGAAATCACTGATCAACAAAACTATATGCGCATGAAGCAAATGTGGCACGGCCAGACGAATTTGCTCGGCAAAGCTCAGCTCAGTCTCAGGGCGTTCCTGCTCGAGAAAACCCCATAAAATATCCGCCCGCGTGACGCCTTGCACAGCTTGCGACCAATCCATCTGATTACGATAGGCCATGCCAATCTCAACCAGATCGCCCGAACCAAGACCCGCAAGAGACAAAAGGCACGTCAGCTTTTGCGCAAAGTCAATCTTGCCCAAAGACGAAGAAAGCGGCTCAGCCAGCCTCATAGAGGCGCTTGTATCAACAAGTATGGCCACACGCATCTGGCGATCCGCCAGAAATTCGCGTGTATAGGGCGCGCGTAAACGTGCATAAACTCGCGCATCAATATGGCGCAAATCATCGCCTTCGCGATAAGGCCTATATCCAGCAAATTCGAGACCCGGCCCCTTATGCAGAGATCTTCGCTCGCCCTGTCGCAAAGAACGGCCTGGCGTCAACCCCATCAGGCGCAGACCCGATAAGCGCTCTAGCAATGCGCTTGAAGGTCTCAAGCTGAATGCTTCCGACAATGAGCAAAAATATCACGCACCAATTGATCTATGCCAGTGGCCTGCGCGCGACCTTCAAAATTGAGCTGAATTCTATGACGTGTGGCGGGCAATAAGACGGCTTCGACATCTTCATAGCCCACATTATATTTGCCTTGCAGCAAAGCATGAGCCTTAGCTGCAATCACCAAAGATTGCGCTCCGCGCGGGCTCAGGCCAAAGCGGATAAATCGCCGGGCCGCTTCATGCGCATGCGCGCTGTGCGGCTGCGTCGCCACAGCAAAATGCGCAATCACATCACGCACATGCTCTGCAATCGGCACAGCCCGCACCAATTCTTGCGCAGCCAGAATATCTTGAGCTGTTAAACAGGCTTGCGCCGCTGGGGCCTGCGAACCCGTAGTCAAATCCAGGACATCAGACAAAATACCCCGCTCTGGATATTGCACATCAATATGCAACAGAAAGCGATCAATCTGAGCTTCTGGCAAAGTATAAGTGCCTTCCATTTCGAATGGGTTTTGTGTGGCCAGAACCAAAAAGGGGCGCGGCAATTCCATCGTCGGCCCAGCCACACTCACCGTGCGCTCCTGCATGGCCTCAAGCAAAGCTGATTGCGTGCGCGGCGTAGCGCGATTAATTTCATCAGCGAGCAATAATTGTGTGAAGATGGGGCCGGGCTGAAATTGCAGACGCGCCTCACCCTTACTCTCTTGAGTGAGCACCATACTGCCACTGATATCTGCGGGCATGAGATCAGGCGTGAATTGCACGCGCGAGAATTGCAAGCCTGTGACCTGACCAAGACAACGCACCAACAAGGTTTTACCAACGCCGGGCGGGCCTTCAAGCAGCACGTGACCATTGCTCATCATGCCGATGAACATCTGCTGGATAACAGCCTGCTGACCTAAAACGATGCGGCCAATCTCGCTCTGCGCCTGCTTGAGCAGATGAACCAATCGACCAATCATCTCATCAGATTGTGTTTCAGATCGATGCGCCTGCGCTTTATTCAAATCATTCACAGCCGACACCATTCCAACTCCACTTGATAGGATGAGTTTTGGCCAGCCGGCTCATGGCCCAGCAATGCCTTCATAACCATGCTTTTTCATTAGCCGGGCAATCGTACCATCAGCGACCAATTGGCCAATGGCCTGATCAATACTCGCACGCAAATAGGATTCGCGCGAGGACACAAGATTACCGACACCCGTGAGAACTGGTTTCATTGGTGCAAAGGAAGCCAGCTTCAATCCTGGACCAGCCAAATCGCCCTTGGTGATCTGGTTTAACTGCGGCTGCCAAATGATCATGCCCGCAATAGACCCATCCAATAGACGTTTAAGCATAAGTTGAGGATCGCCATAGGGCAGAAAGCGCAATCTCTGCTCTTGTGGTCTTTGTCCATTAAAGGCCACCGCCGTGCCAATGCCGAGCGAGCCAATCATACCACCCATGAATTTGCCGCCAGGAATATCTCCAAGGGTTTTATAAGCAGGATCCGTCACTGCAATCACAAAGGGCACTTGAGCATAAGAGCGCGTCACCGTCGCCCAGTCCGGAAAAGGGGATTCAGCCATGCCGGGCGTGAGAGAAATGCCAACCAGCACCTCACATTCATTCGACATTATCAGCTGCAATTCATCCAAATAACCAGTGCCATCGAGCGGAAAACCAGAAGGTGCCGGCTTGAATTCGGCCTTCACCAGCAAAGCCTCTGAAATCGCCTCAGCAATAGAGCGATCAAAGGCCGCTCCCACACTATAATCATCGACACAATAGCGAATCCGATCGCCTTGCAGCGGCCGCGAATTGGAGAAGGATTGCAAAGGAATCGTGCCCCCGCCCTGCGCTTTGGCCAAGGACATTGAGGCCAGCATAAAGAGCACCGCACTCATCAATGCAGCAAAAACTGGTTTGGATTGGTTTATGCTCTTCATGATCCAGTCTCGTTAACTTACTGCATGACACATGCAATGTTCTGTCAGACTAAAATGGCAAACCGTCAGAACGAATGCACTAAAAAAGAAGGGGCCCGAAGGCCCCCTCCTCATTCCTTTTGAGCTCACTTGCCGCGCAGGCGGTATACAAAGAGCGAATTGCCCGCGCCTGTCGGCAGCTTGATGTCAGGTGTCTGACCAGCCGAAGCCGAAGCAGTCGCGCTATAGCCCGTGGGCACCACGAGATATTGCGTGCCTTCGATTGAATAGGTCATGGGGAATCCGCCGATCGGCGCATTCAGACGCTGCTTCCACAACACCTTGCCATTGTCCTGATCAAGAGCCAGCACATAACGATTGGCATCACCTGCAAAGAGGATACCGCCACCTGTAGCGAGCACTGAGGCCGTCTGCACAGGACGATCTTCATACTTCCACTTAATGGCGCCATCAGCGACATTAAGCGCGAAGATCACGCCGGGCTTGTCAATGCCACGTGGATTGACCTTGGGACCAGACTTGATCGAGCCAATCGCATTGCCGGGGGTGAATTCCTGCACGGCAGGAGATTGGGTCTGGCAGGCTTCGTTTTCCGGCACGAAGAACATTTTGTTCAACGGGCTGTAAGAACCAGTTGTCCAGAGCTTGCCACCATTGGTCGTGGTGCAGATCAACACTTCCTGATTGACCGCTTTCGGAATCACATCCTGGTTCATCGTCACCTTGCCGTTCGAGTCGATGCTCTTCACAGCATTTTGATAGATGGTTTCCTTGGACCAGAGATATTTACCTGTGTCACGATCAAGACCAAAGGTAATGCCATTTTTGCCAGCTGTGGTGACCAACATGTGACGGGTCGTATTGCCCTGCACATCATCAACCAGAACGCGCTCAAACGGGCTGTCCAAATCCCAGTTGTCGCGCGGCAGATGCTGATAGTACCACTTCAGCTTGCCTGTCTTAGCATCGAAAGCCAGCGTGCTGTTGGTGTAAAGTGTGTCGCCAGCGCCAGAGCCACGGATGACTTCCGGATAGGGACCAGGCATGCCAACGCCCCAGAACAGGGTATTGGTGCGCGCATCATAAGAGCCTGTCGCCCAGGGTGTGCCGCCCCAACGGTTTTCCGCCGGAACACCGCCCCATGAAGCCTGCTGTGCAGGATTGCTGGGATCATCAATCGTGTTGAAGCGCCACAATTCCTCACCCTTGTTCACGTCATGGGCGGTAATGTAGCAGCCACCAGCTGTGCCGGTGATCGAGCAGCCGGAAATCGCTGAATAGATCGTATCATTCACGACCAGCGCGCCGATTGTATAGCTATAACCCTTGGACGGATCATAGACCTGCTTCTGCCAGACAACCTTGCCGGTTGCAGCTTCGAGCACGACGATCTTGGCATCGAATGTGGTCAGAACGATCTTGTCGCCATAGAGCGACACGCCATTCTTCTGACGACGAGCCTGGTTGCGCTGATAAGCCCAGCTTTGCGGCAATTCAGTAAAGGGATGCTTATATTCCCAAACAAGATCGCCCGTCTTCGCATCGAGCGCATTGACGATGGCATTATTGGTCGAGAAGAACATCAAACCATCATGCACGAGCGGAGCGCTTTCCTGCTCGCCTGTGTCAGGCATGGGATAGGCCCATGCAAGTTCGAGATCTTTCACATTGTTCTTGTTGATCTGGTTCAGCGGGCTATAGCCCTGGTTGTCGAGTGTGCCGCGCCAGCTCAGCCATTCCTCAGCTGATGGCTTCAAAAGCATGTCTGTCGTCACGGGCTTGTAGGCGCGGGCAGGTGCCTGCGCATACACAGCCGTGCTCGTCACAGCCAAAGCGGCTGTTGCGAGAAGAGCCGTTTTCAAACTTGTTTTCATGTTCAGTTCCCCGAGCTTTGTGTTTCTTTACTTTTAGGATGGAGATCAGCCTCTCACCCAAACATATTTCGGCCGGAGCCGATGGCAGCTGATTGCCAATTGATTATCAGCGCGGTGCCCCCGGCCCCGGCAATTCAAGCGGTGCATTTGATGGCACAGCAGTGGGCAGGGTTTTACCAGCGGTAAAAGCTTGCGGAAGCTTGGGTGCGGCAGGAGCAGCAGCGTCTGCCTTGGGCGCATCGCCAACAGTTGGCAAAGCCTTGCCCGCCGTGAAGGCCTGCGGAAGCTTGGGCGCAGATGGCGCCGCCGCCGCATTGGCCGGGGCAGCCGCAGGGGCCGAGCCAGCCGCCGTTGCCTTTACAAGCTCAATCTTGGGCAGATCGGCCAAAGCCAAAGCACGGGCGCCCGAAGGAGCGCCATTGGTCGAGAGAATGTGAGACAAAATCTCGATATAGGCGGTATTGCCCAATTGGCCGGGATTGGAGGGCGGCATAGCCACAGAGAAATAATCATAAATGCCCTGCGCCGTGATCCACGAGCCCATGACATCCTTGCCCTTGAGAGCCGGGGCTTCATCGCCCTGCAATTGCGCGCCATGGCATTGAGCGCAATTGGCAGAAAACAAAGCAGCTCCACTCGCAGCCTGTTCCTTGGTAAAATAGCCTTCGGGGGCTTGTGCAAAAACTGTGCTGGAACTGCTAGCCAGCAAAGCTGCACCAAAAACAGAGCCGAGCAAGGATTGCATCGTCATACGCACCATATCTTTCCCCAAAACTTATCAAATTGATCTTGCAAGATTCATAGCGAACTGAGGCCTAGAGTTCCACCAGAAAAAATTGTTGCATTGCAAAAGAATTATATTGATCCACAGATGCCAAATCGTTGAAAACCGTGACAGCTTTGTCAATCCGATAGCATAGCTAAGCCCTGTTCCACCAGTTAGAGAATAAAAAACAACAGGCTGACACTTGCCATGACCAAAGTAGCCAACCAACCCAGCCAAATCAGGGGCCGCGACAAAATGAAACGGCCCATGACAGCAGGGTTGACGACCATGACCATCATCACCGCCATGAGCGGTGCGGCCAATATGCCATTGATCACAGCACTCCAATAGAGCGCTGTGATAGGATCGAGCCCTGTGAAATTCAGCAGGGCGCCGCCCAAAGTGGCTGCGACAATCACGCCATAAAAGGCTTTGGCCTCTTTCCACTCGCGATCAAGCCCCTCGGTCCAGTCAAACATTTCACTCACCGCATAAGCGGCCGATCCTGCAAGAACAGGCACAGCCAAAAGACCTGTGCCGACAATTCCCAAAGCGAATAGGCCAAAAGCGAAGTCTCCCGCAATGGGCCTTATAGCCTCAGCTGCTTGCGCCGAAGTGTCAATCTTTGTGACACCCGCAGAATGCAGACTAGCGGCTGTCGCAAAGACAATGAAAAGGGCCACAATATTGGAAAATCCCATTCCCACATAAGTATCAAACCGAATACGCGCCAATTCGCGCCCCGCATTACGCGGCGTCACGCATAAAGGCATAACATGGCGGCGATGCTGTTCCTCTACCTCCTGCCCGGCCTGCCAAAAAAACAGATAGGGACTGATCGTCGTGCCCAATACAGCAACAAGAGCCATCGCGTAATCATGATCAAAAACAAATTTTGGAATAAATACGCTCTCAAGTGCATCGCTCCAGGATAAAGGCACGATGAACACAACACCCACATAGGCAAACAGACAAAGCGTGGTCCATTTCAACAAACCCGCATAACGACGATAGCTGATGAAAACTTCCAGAATTATGCAAAGAAAACCAAAACCGATTGCATAAGCGAGGTCCGGTCCGCCAATGATCAGACCCAGCGCCGCGCCCATTGCACCCAGATCGGCACCAAGATTAATAACATTGGCGATCAGCAAAAGCGCAACCATGCTATAAAGCAAAGGCCGGGCGTAATGTTCGCGCAGATTTTGTGCCAGACCGCGCCCGGTGACAGACCCAATTCTGGCGCTGATCTCTTGAATGACTGCCATGAGCGGAAAGCTGAACGGCAAGGTCCAGGCAAGACCAAAACCAAATTGCGCGCCAATCTGACTATAAGTTGCAATGCCGCTGGGATCATCATCCGCAGCACCCGTGACGAGCCCCGGACCAAGCCGTTTGAGCCAGCCAACAGACCTATGTCTGCGCTCAGCCTTGCCAAACTGCGGCGGCTGAGGATCGGGCAGAAACTGCGGACTCTGCATCATAGAATGAACCAACAAGTAGGGCCAGAAGGAACGGCAAGCCAATAAGGGCACAAGCCTGAAGGGCTAACAAACTTATGCGGCCAGTTGCCCCATAGAACAATCGGCAAATATCAAGCTTCAGCGAAAATCAAGCATAATTGAGGCCGTGGCGCTGAAAGGCTGGCATGCAACAGTCAACTCAGATATAGAGACCAGACATAAGGCCTTCAGGGCCATTCCCCATTCGCCATGCTTTCTCCATTAGGTATGATTCAGTGACCTTTACCGACACCAGGCCCGCGCTGGCCCGCGCGCTTGATGAACGCACTTCTCATGATCTCACCCCCGTTCAATCCGCCGTTCTGACACCAGAAACTCTGGGGCGGGATATTGTCGTCTCTGCTCAGACAGGCTCAGGCAAAACTGTTGCCTTCGGACTTGCCATTGCCCCGGACCTTTTGCAGGGCGCGGATCAATTGGAGGTCGCCGGCCAGCCTTTAGCTCTCATCATTGCGCCCACACGCGAATTGGCCTTGCAGGTCGAGAAAGAACTCGCCTGGCTCTATCATTATGCCAAAGCGCGCATCGTCTCTTGTGTCGGCGGCATGGATCCGCGCACAGAACGCCGCCGCCTTCTCGAAGGCGCGCATATTGTTGTAGGC
>OMIJ01000045.1 GCA_900299065.1 Hyphomicrobiales bacterium | reverse complement strand
TCTCTAAGCCATTCCTCTATTTTTGACAGGGCCTCATCAAGGTTTATGAACCATTGGGTGTTGAAGCACTAAGCTCGGAACTTCCCGTTGAGGCTTGCAATGAAGCTATTATCCTAAGCTTACCGGGCGAGAGAAATCCAAAATGACGCCTTTTTGATAAGCCCACAAATCAAGATCCCGCGAGACAATCTTTGATTCTTGGTCAACATGGATCGTCTTTGGATATCCCACCATTTTGCATATACGCTCTAGCGGTTGAACAACTTCTTCGCCCCGATAGCTGAGGCGAGGATCACAATGGAAGAAAACCGGCAAAAACTATCGACAATCGTCAGGATATGGATGTTAATTCTGATAGCCAACGGATCATGAGAAAGTCTATGGCCCAAGTCTCGTTGATTTGGATCGTGTCTGTCCGATCATCTCGAAGTTTTGCTTTTACACAACGCCTTGGAGTTACAATATTGGCTCAACTTTAGGTGGCTAGGACAGTAAAAGCCAGTCAGTCCGTCCTTGATCAACAAGCTGCTGTTTGCGAGCAGACCTTAAAGCTTTTTTGAGCATGTCCTGCAGCATCGCTTTATCCAAAGATAGCTCCTCCATAATCCTCTTCAACTTCGCATTCTCATCTTCCAATTGCCTTAGCCGCTTCATCTCGGTCTGCAAAAGGTTCCCATACTTCTTGCGCCAATCATAAAGGGTCGCTTCCGATATGCCTAATCCAATGGATTGGGGTGTTCGCTGCCTTTGTGTTCAATGCATTGTTGAGTTGTGTTTGATTTGGACTGGCCTGCTTGCGGGAAGCGGTTCTCTCGCTTACGGCTAAATGACCTTGAGGCGCTGGGTATTTTTGCTTTATATGAGGGCGTTATTGTTCGTCTGGTTGGCAGCTAGTCCTGCCATAAAGTGCCTGAGGATCTAAAAGGGAAGTTGCATGCAAGGCAAAGTTTTATGCCAAAGCTGATGTCGCGCAATTTGGCCAAATTGCTGGCAGGTGGTTTTGCGCTTGCTTTATTGCTCCCCATAGATGCCGGTCAGGGTGCACAATTGGTGCGGCCAATAAGTCAGGCTTTGGTGGCAAATCCCCTGGTCTGTAGCGATGCGGCGCCTATTGTGGCTGCTGATCCCGGGCCGATCACAGCAGAATTGGCGCTGCCATCTTTCGCGCATTCTAGTTTACGGACCTTGACCTATGAGGTCGGGGCGACATTGAATAATTTTGTCTTCCTATCGCTCGCCACCGGCTCTGTTGTGACAGGGGGAGGGCTGACGGCTTTTAACACGCTGCAAAGTTGGACCGTCTTCACAATCAATGATTATCTTTGGAATCTCTATTCGCCGCCTCAAATTCAGCGTGAAGGTGAACCCTTTGATTCCGAAGAGAGCTTCCGCCGCACGAGTTGGAAATATCTGACGGGTAAACCCGTCGTGACATTTAACAAGATACTGGCAATTTCGCTCTATACAGGATCTTTTACAACAGGTGTGTTTTATGGCTTGGCTGCAGCTACGGGGTCTTCTTTGATTTTCTTTCTTAATAATATTGCTTGGGATTATTATAGCCATCTCGCAACGCAAGTGCCGAGCCTTGTTGCCGATTGCCGGCATGTCGCAATGCAAGATGAGCATGTCCTCTTTAGCCCTGCCTCATTAATCCCGCCGCCGTCAATCTCATCTGATCTGCTCCGTGACGTGCAAAACTTGCCAGAAGAATGATGCATAATCGGCACAAAATGGAGCGGGCTTGATTTGCTTTGCTTAAATTCTACTAGAAGCTCATTATGAAACGACCTTATATTTAAAATTACGCTGTGCTCTGCCGCAATTGCGAGCGCAGTTCAATCCAACGCCATCACCCCCAGCTCTTCGTGGCTTGGCCTGAAGATTGTCTCGCGCCTGTTATAATCAAAGTCTATGTCGAGCATTTGCGATCCTTGTGAAGACGAAAAACATTGCCGGCAGGCAGCTGCACACCAATCTGATCCGGCATAATGAGAGCTGGATGATTGTCCTCTCAGAACAAGAAGCCAAAACTCATCAGCGCAACATCATAACATGGCCGAGCAGAAACGTGCTCACCAAGCCTATACCGACCATCATGTCCTGATCTGGGGCAAGCCTCGCCGGACAAGAGTAAAAAGCGGTGAATAAAGTTGAAGACAGATGAGGAACAAACTGGCCTCAATGTGACCCGCCGCAGACTTACATGAGACTTACACGGAGGGAAAAAGAGAACAAAGCGCGACAGGCAATATACTTCTAAGAATCTGAATTTATTGCCCTTGAGTGGTGAGCGCGATGGGATTCGAACCCATGACCCCCTGATTAAAAGTCAGATGCTCTACCGGCTGAGCTACGCGCTCCCAAGGGGATGACTGTGACTAAACGGCTGCGGCCATTCGGTCAACCTAAAAGCTAGTCGAAATAAGACATAT
This sequence comes from Hyphomicrobiales bacterium, assembly GCA_900299065.1. GTDB lineage: Bacteria > Pseudomonadota > Alphaproteobacteria > Rhizobiales > Beijerinckiaceae > Terripilifer. The sequence goes on along the minus strand of OMIJ01000045.1, from coordinate 14,077 downwards.
AGGCCCATAATGCGCAGAAAAGCACCCCCGAGATCGCGGTGGTCCAGATCAGCTTGATGGCCATTAGGGGGGCGGTCGGGGCGCCGGGATCTGTTCCTAGGGCAAAATCCTCGGTTTCGTGCTGGGAGCGCACCCCAAAGGGCAGCACGGCAAACAAAACGATCCACCACATAGTGAAGTAAATCGCCAAACCCATTGGCAAGCTCACTGGACCCTCCCCTCAGGCTGATGGCTCAGACCTGTTCCAATTCAATCAAAGTGCCCGAAAAATCCTTCGGATGCAGAAAGAGCACGGGCTTGCCATGGGCGCCGATTTTGGGATTGCCATCGCCCAGCACACGCGCGCCATCGGCCTTCAGTCTGTCTCTTGCTGCCAGAATATCTTCGACCTCATAGCAGACATGATGCATGCCGCCATCGGCATTACGCTCGAGAAATTTAGCAATGGGCGAGCCCTCGCCCAAAGGATGCAAAAGCTCGATTTTGGTATTGGGCAATTCAACAAACACAACTGTCACGCCATGATCTGGCTGATCGAGCGGTGCAGAGACTTTCGCGCCCAAAGTGTCACGATAGAGGCGGCTGGCGCTGGCAAGATCCTTGACGGCTATGGCCACATGATTGAGACGACCGATCACGACAGGCTCCTTTCACACATGCTTGATTTAAACGAGCATTACGAGAACTTGTACCACAGGCTTTTTGCCCCAGACAGCGCGCAGACTATTGCGGATGGCCTTTTCTAGGCTTGAGCTGACGGCATCAGGATCACGGCGACGCGCGCGTGGCAGAGAATCCAGCGCTTCAAAGATCACTTTGTCGACCAGCTCATCCATCGAGCGGCCATCCATTGTGCGCGCAGGAATCCCGGCCATCACCATATCAGGATCACCGGCGAGCTCGCCCTTGGAGGTCAGAGCAAGACCGACTGAAATCACGCCAGCAAAGGCAAGGCGGGCACGCTGGGCAATGGCTTCGTCTTTCTGGGCAATGATCAATTGGCCATCTGTGTAAAGACGGCCCGTGGGGATTTGATCATCAATGGCGGCGCGCCCGGGTGCGAGCACAACAAGATCACCATTGCGCGCATTGATTACAGTCTCGACACCCTGTGCTTTGGCAAAAGCGGCATGTTCGCGCAAATGCTGTTCCTCACCATGAGCGGGAATGGCAATTTTCGGGCGGATCCAGTCATACATCTGAACTACTTCGCCGCGTCTTGGATGGCCAGAGGCATGAACAAGATGGGTGCGATCGGTGAGGATCTCTATGCCCTGCCTAGCCAGCCCATTCATCAGTGCATAGACAGATTTTTCATTGCCGGGAATGGGGCGCGATGAAAACACCACGCGATCCCCGCTGGCTAGGCGCACAACAGGATGTTCATCCAGAGCAATGCGCGCCATGGCCGCGCGGCCTTCGCCCTGGCTACCCGTGGCCAACACAACCACACGTTCACGTGGCAGACGATCAAAGGAATCCTGCCCCAGAAACGGCGGTAGGCCTTGCAGCAAACCACATTCACGCGCGGCTGCCACGACACGATCCATCGCCCGGCCGACAAGGATCACAGAGCGACCTGCCTCTTGCGCTGCCATAGCCACAGCTCTGATGCGCGCGACATTGGAGGCAAAAGTCGTGACGACAACACGACCCGTTGAGTTGAGAATGATCTCGCGCAATGTTTTGGCGACATCGCCTTCCGAGGGTGAAAGGCCCTCGCGCATAATATTGGTAGAATCGCTGATCAGCGCCAGCACGCCTTCTTCGCCAATCTGGCGCAGTCGCGCTTCGTCAGTTTGTGTACCAACGATAGGATCAGGATCGAGCTTCCAATCGCCGGTATGCAGAACTGTGCCTAAAGGTGTGCGAATGGCCAGAGCACAGCTCTCGGGAATGGAATGGGCCATTGCGATGAATTCAATATCAAAGGGACCAAGCTGAAGGCGCTCGCCTTGCTCAATGGTATTGAGCGGCACATCAGGTGCGCCCGTCTCTCCCAAGCGGCGCGCTTCCAAAAGCAGATTGGCAAAACGGGTCGCATAGACCGGGCATTCGAGACGGGGCCATAAATGGGCAATCGCGCCGATATGATCCTCATGCGCATGGGTGATGATGAGGCCAAGCAAATCCTTGCGGATGGATTTGAGAAAACCAACATCGGGCAGAATGAGTTCAATGCCCGGCAGATCCGGTCCGGCAAAGGCAACGCCAAGATCGACCAAAATCCATTTGCGCTTGGCTTTGGGACCAAAGCCATAGAGCGCGGCATTCATGCCGATCTCACCCAGCCCGCCCAGGGGCGCAAATACCAATTCATCCTTGCCTGACATCATCCACTCATACTCGCTTGATCTGCGCGGGCTTGATGACCGGGCAAGAACACATCTCCAGCTTCAATGCTGCGCTCGCCTTGCGCCAGCGCCATCACCAGCCGGCCCTGCAGATCGATCGACCGAAAAATCCCATTCAGCATTTCTGAACCGACTGAAACACGGATTGGCCCTCCAAGGCCAGCGGCATGTGCAAGCCAGGCTGATCTGATCTGAGGAAAACCCTCGCCTTTGGCCCATATATCGAGCCAGCGCAGCACATATAGGCTCAAAGCCTCCAATACATCCTCAGCACCGCAAGCAAGACCCAATGCGCTCAAATCACTTGCCGCATAGAGCAAATCTTCGGGATGCGACGTGCAATTGACCCCAAAGCCCAGCACACAGGCCAGGCGACCATCTGAAAGACGAGAGGCCTCCAACAAAATGCCTGCAAGTTTGGCGCCCTTGATGACAAGATCATTGGGCCATTTGATCCCCAATGCCGGATCATGATTAAGCAAGGGATGCAGCGCTTCAAACAGCGACAGGCCAGCCACAAAGCCAAGTTGCGGAGCCAGTGCTATGGGCGCGGGATCAATCAACAACAGGCTGGCATAGAGATTACCTCTGGGTGAAACCCAATGGCGCTGATGACGCCCCCTGCCCCCGCTCTGTTCGCGCGCAATTATCCAGTGACGCCCTTCATCCCCAGCAAAGGCAAGCCGCATGGCTTCATCATTGGTGGAGGCCAGACGATCAAACACGCTCAGGCGATAGCCTAAAGATGAAACCGGACTGGCTAAACGCACGGACTGATCTTGCGCATTAGAAGAGCGATTTAGCTGCAATCTCTGCAGCAGCAACCAAAGGCCCCGGATAGGCCCAGTACAGCACAACCCCAAGGCCGCCCAAAACCATGACAGCTGTCACCTCGCGGCTGACCGGGTCAAATGTCGCGACTGGCTCATCAAGATAAATCACTTTGACGATGCGCAGATAATAAAAACAGGCCACCACACTGGTCAGCATGCCAATGACTGCGAGCGGATAAAGGCCTGCATCAATAGCCGCCAGAAAAACATACCATTTGGCAAAGAACCCCGCCAAAGGCGGAATGCCGGCCAGAGACAACATCATCATGGAGAGAAAGAAGCCCATCATCTTGCGTGTGCGCGATAGGCCGGCAAGATCAGAGATATTCTCAACATAATGGCCATTCACGCGCATCGAGAGAATGGCGGCAAACGTGCCCAAGGTCATCACAAGATAAATGGCAAGATAGACCAGAATTCCCATTACGCCCTTTTGTGTGCCTGGGGCCAAGCCAACCAGAGCAAAACCCATATGGCCGATGGAGGAATAGGCCATCAGACGTTTGATATTGGTCTGACCGATGGCGGCAAAAGAGCCAAGCACCATTGAGAGAATGGCTATGAAAACGATGATCTGACGCCATTGCAATTGCAGGCCTGGAAAGGCAGTCATGACAATGCGTACCGTAATTGCAACCGCTGCCATTTTAGCGGCTGATGCAAAGAAGGTTGTCACAGGTGTCGGCGCGCCCTGATAGACATCGGGTGTCCACATATGGAAAGGCACAGTCGACATTTTGAAGGCAAGGCCGGAGAGAATAAAGACAAGCGCGAATACAACGCCCAGCGACACATCGCCTTTTAGCGCGGCGGCTATGCCCGAGAAGGAAATGGTGCCGGTGAACCCATAGAGCAAGGATGAGCCATAGAGCAACATGCCAGAGGACAGCGCACCCAAAACGAAATATTTGAGACCCGCTTCCGAGGCCTGCAAATGATCGCGATGAAAGGCTGCGATCACATAGAGCGCCAGGCTCATCAACTCGAGCCCGAGATAGAGCGCAATGAGATTATGCGCTGACACGAGCATGAGCATGCCCAAAGTGGCCAAAAGCACGAGCACAGGGAATTCGAAAAAGTCGATCTTCTCGCGTGCCATGAATTCGCGCGAGAGCAAGAGCGAGACCAGAGCGCCGGTCAGGCACAAAGCTTTCATGAATCTGCCAAAAGCATCATCAACAAAGGCATCGTCATAAATCAGGCTGGTGCCATTGGCATCAATGAGCATGGACAAGAGCGCGAGACCCAGAATGGCAATGGCCGCCTCGCTGATGATCCAATCGCGCCCACCGGCACGAAAGACACCCAGCAGCAAGAGCACGAGTGCGCCAAGCGCCAGAAAGATTTCCGGCAGGCTATGAGCGAGGGCGAAAGTGAGCGGCATCATGGGTCCGTCCTCAGTTCAACAAAAGCGCAGCGGTCTTGGTCGCCGCCAGCGCTGCATCATAATTACGGATCAGGCTTGTCACCGAAGCCGCGCAGGCATCGAGAATAGCGCCAGGCTGTATGCCGTAATAAATGGTCAGGACAGCCAGAGGCAGTAAAAGCGCAATCTCGCGTGAGGAGAGATCACCGAGAGCTGCAAGCTCGGGCTTGTCGAGCACGCCAAACACTACTCTGCGATAGAGATAAAGTGCATAAGCGGCAGAGAGGATCACGCCGGTTGTCGCGAACAACCCCACCCAGGCATTGGCATTGAATGCCCCCAGCAAAGTGAGGAATTCCCCGACAAAGCCCGATGTGCCCGGCAGGCCGACATTCGCCATAGTGAAGACCATTAAAGCGAGCGCATAGAGCGGCATGCGTTTAACGAGCCCGCCATAAGCGGCAATCTCACGCGTATGCATGCGATCATAAACAACGCCCACGCATAAGAAGAGCGCGCCAGAGACCAGACCATGCGAGACCATTTGATAAATGGCTCCCTGCACGCCTTGCGCATTCATCGCAAACAATCCCATGGTGACAAAGCCCATATGCGCGACAGAGGAATAAGCGATGAGCTTTTTCATATCCTCCTGCACCAGCGCGACCAGCGAAGTGTAGATGATCGCAATCACCGACAGGGTGAAGACGAGCGGGGCAAAATCATGCGAGGCCAGCGGGAACATGGGCAGTGAGAAGCGGATGAAGCCATAGCCACCCATTTTCAACAATATGCCCGCCAGTATGACTGAACCAGCAGTTGGGGCTTCGACATGCGCATCCGGTAGCCAGGTGTGGACGGGCCACATAGGCATTTTAACTGCAAAGGATGCAAAGAAAGCGAGCCAAAGCCATTTCTGCATTTCGGCTGGGAAACTGGTCTTGAGCAGAGTGACAATATCGGTTGTGCCCGCCACCCCATACATGGCCATAATGGCAAGCAGCATCAGTAGCGAGCCCAGCAAAGTGTAGAGGAAGAATTTGAAGCTGGCATAAATGCGTCTTTTACCACCCCATATGCCAATGATCAGGAACATGGGTATGAGGCCGGCCTCGAAGAAAAGATAGAAGAAGACGAGATCAAGCGCACAGAACACGCCGATCATCATCGTCTCGAGCACGAGGAAAGCGATCAAATATTCCTTCACACGATGTGTGATGGAGTCCCACGAGGCGAGAATGCAGAAGGGCATTAAAAAGGTGGTAAGCAAAACGAAGGGCATGGATATGCCATCCACCCCCAGCTTATAGCCAATCGTGCTGCTGAGCCATGGCTTGCTCTCAACCAGCTGGAAGCTGGCCGAGGCTGGATCAAATAGGCTCCAGGTCCAGAGCGAGAGCAGGAAAGTGACAATCGTTGTCCAGAGTGCTGCCCAACGCGCATTGCGCAGAGTAGCTTCATCCTCTCCCCGCAGGATGAGAATAAAGGCCGCGCCAATGAGCGGCAGCACAATCAGTCCGGTGAGTATGCCCAAGCCAAACATTAGTGCACGCCCCCCAAGAGATAATAAGTAATGAGAGCCGCAACACCAATCAGCATGGCAAAGGCATAATGATAGATATAGCCCGTTTGTAATTTGATGACACGCTGGGCCGCATCAACAACACGCAGCGAAATGCCATCCGGGCCAAGCCTGTCGATGATCCAGCCATCCCCGCCGCGCCAGAAAAGACGCCCGAACCAGAGCGCGGGCCGCACAAAGATCAGATCATAGAGCTCATCAAAATACCATTTGTTGAGCAGGAAACGATAAAGCAGCGGATTGGCTTTTGCGATGCGCGTTGCAGTGCCTGGACGCAACACATAGATATACAGCGCGAGCAAAAAGCCCCCTACCATCATGAAGAAGGGCACAAGGCCAACAAAGTGCGGCACATCATGCATGTCATGCAAGATATGATTATTGGGCCCTTGATAGAGCGCCTTCTTCCAGAATTCATCATAAGCATGGCCAAGGAAATGCCCTTCAAAGGCAAGGCCAGCAAATAAAGCCCCAAAAGCCAAAAGCCCCAAAGGCACAAGCATGACGAGCGGAGATTCATGCGGCTCATGGTGCTCATGATGGGCATGATCACCATGATGAGCATGGGATGCGGGCGCACCAAAGAAGGTCATGAACATCAAGCGCCATGAATAAAAGCAGGTCATGCCCGCCGCAATCACCGTCATCATAAAAGCATAGACGCCCGCCGAAGAATGGCCGGAGGCTGCATAGGCTGCCTCAATGATCGCATCTTTAGAATAATATCCGGCTGTGAAGGGAAAGCCGGTAAGCGCCAAAGTGCCAATCGTCATCATCCAGAAGGTGACAGGAATTTTTGTGCGCAATCCACCCATATGTCGCATGTCTTGCTCATGATGCATGGCATGAATCACCGAGCCAGCCCCCAGGAACAAGAGCGCTTTGAAAAAGGCATGCGTGAAAAGATGAAATATGCCGGCTGAATAAGCACCAAGACCAAGCGCAACGAACATATATCCAAGCTGCGAGCAGGTCGAATAAGCAATCACGCGTTTGATGTCATTTTGGACAAGACCAACGGTCGCCGCAAAGAAAGCTGTAGTTGCGCCCACAATGGTTACGAGCGTCAAAGCCGCAGGTGCTTGCTCAAAGAGCGGCGATAATCTGGCGACCATGAATCCGCCCGCCGTCACCATTGTGGCGGCATGAATGAGCGCCGAGACAGGCGTGGGACCTTCCATCGCATCGGGTAGCCAGGTGTGGAGCAAGAATTGTGCTGACTTGCCGCAAGCGCCCATGAACAGGAGCATGCAGGTCAAGGTCATGGCATCTACATCAAGACCAAAGATGTGCAACGGTTTACCAGCAAGACCGGGTGCGCTGGCAAAAATCTGATCAAAGGAAACAGAACGGGTCAGTACAAAGACAAGGAAAATGCCCAGAGCAAACCCAAAATCACCAACGCGGTTGACGACAAAGGCCTTCATTGCAGCCGCATTGGCAGAGGGCTTTTCATACCAGAAGCCAATCAGCAGGTAAGAGGCGAGACCCACACCCTCCCAGCCAAAGAACATTTGAACAAGATTATCCGCCGTCACCAGCATCAACATGGCAAAGGTGAATAGCGAAAGATAAGCAAAGAAACGCTGGCGACCTGGATCTTCGTGCATATAGCCGATTGAATAGAGATGCACCAGTGACGAGACGGAATTGACCACGACCAGCATGACGACTGTCAGCGTATCAATGCGCAAAGCCCAATCGACTTTGAGCGCACCAGAAGAAATCCAGCTTGAGAGAACCGGCACTTCCATTGGCGCATGGCCAAGACCGATTTGAGTAAATGCAATCCAGGATAAAATTGCGCTGAGGATCAGGAGACCTGTGGTGATCAATTCTGCAGGGCGCGGACCAAGAGCCCGACCGAAAATGCCTGCTATCAAAAAGCCGATGAGGGGAAGAAAGACGATTGCGCTATACATCGCCACTCACCCTTTCATCGCATTGATATCTTCAACCGCGATAGATCCGCGATTGCGATAATAAGTGACCAATATAGCAAGCCCGATGGCCGCCTCAGCCGCAGCAACAGTGAGAATGAAGAGCGAGAAGACCTGCCCGGTCAGATCCCCCAGAAAGCTCGAAAAAGACACCAGATTGATATTCACCGAGAGCAGGATCAGCTCAACCGACATCAGGATCACAATGATGTTTTTGCGATTGAGGATAATGCCCAGAATGCCCAGAGTGAACATAATGGCAGCAACAATGAGGTAATGGGTGAGGCCGATTGTCATGGTCTATCCTCAAACACCGGTCCGGAAGGGAATCTTTTTCAACTCGACCGCTTGTTTGCGATCACGGGCATTTTGTTCGCCAATGTCCTGCCGACGCACATCGCTTTTGTGACGCAGGGTCAGCACAATCGCGCCAATCATAGCGGTGAGCAGCACCAATCCGGCGGCCTGAAAGAAATAGACGAATTTTGTATAGAGCACGCGGCCCAGCGCCAAAGTATTGCTCACATCGGGGGGCGTGGGTGCGCCTGCATTGCCCAGCGAGGCTTGCGAAGCGCTCCAGCCGGACATAACGAGAATGAGCTCGATCACCATGATAATGCCGATCAAGGCCCCAATCGGCAGATATTGCAGAAAGCCCTGTTTGAGGACGGCGAAATCCACATCCAGCATCATCACAACAAACAGGAACAAGACAGCCACTGCGCCGATGTAAACAACGACCAGGATCATGGCGAGAAATTCAGCACCCAAAAGCAAGAAGAGGCCTGCCGCATTGACAAAGGCCAGAATGAGGAAAAGCACCGAATGAACCGGATTGCGGGCCGCAATCACCATGAATGCCGAAGCAATCATGAGGGCGGAAAAGAGATAGAAAAAGGCCACAGCCAGGTTCATCACATCATCCTCATAAGGCTGAGCGCCGCAAGCGGCATCAGCAATCAGCGATAGGGAGCATCCTTCGCGATATTGCGCGCGATCTCACGTTCCCAACGTGCGCCATTCTCAAGCAGGCGCTGTTTGTCATAGAAAAGCTCTTCTCGGGTCTCGACGGCAAATTCTGCATTCGGACCTTCGACGATGGCATCCACCGGACAGGCCTCCTGACAGAAGCCGCAATAGATGCATTTGACCATGTCAATGTCATAGCGTGTGGTGCGGCGCGTGCCATCATTGCCGCGCGGACCTGCTTCAATGGTAATGGCCTGAGCGGGGCAGATGGCCTCGCATAATTTGCAGGCAATGCAGCGCTCTTCGCCATTGGGATAGCGACGCAACGCATGTTCGCCGCGATAGCGAGGCGAGACGGGATTGCGTTCATGCGGATAGTTCAAGGTCGCCTTGGGCTTGAAGATATAGCGCATGGAGAGCGCAAAGGCGCCAATGAATTCACGCAGGAAGAGAGATTTTGCAGCGGCATCGAGTTTCATCATGACACCTGTGACCCAAACATCCGGCCTGCCCAATATCCCACCAAAGGCAGAATACCAAAGGCCCCTATCAGCACGATCCTGCGCACGGGACGCAGGCGGCGCAAAAACGCATCATCCATGACAGCCCCATCTGATTGGGTCAGCTCGTAGGACAACTGACGGCCGATCAAACGCATGATCAGCACATAATTGGCCAATCCAAATAAAAGCCCGATCAAGGCTCCCAGAGCTGCGCTATCCAAATTGCTGATCATCCTGCATGCATCCATTGATTGAATTGCAACACAGCGGCGACAAGCACGACCATGAAGAGAGAAATCGGCAAAAAGACTTTCCAGCCCAGGCGCATCAATTGATCATAGCGATAGCGCGGCACAAAGGCCTTCACCATCGAGAACATGAAGACCACGCTCCAGGCTTTCAGCAGAAACCAGACGACGCCGGGCACATAAGTGAAGGGCGCAATCGGGAAGGGTGGCAACCAGCCGCCCAAAAACAAAATCGCCGTCATCGACGACATTGTGAGAATGGCTATGAGCTCGGCAAGGAATTGCAGCAGAAAGAGCGAGGAGGAATATTCCACCGTATAGCCGGCCACGAGCTCGGATTCGGCTTCCACCAGATCAAAGGGCGGGCGGTTTGTCTCTGCCAAAGCCGAGACAAAGAAAATGATGAACATGGGAAAGAGCGGCAGCCAATACCAGCCAAACAGACCATAGTCACTGTCTTGCGCCCGCACAATCTCAGAGAGATTAAGTGATCCGGCACATAAAAGAACCGTGACGATCACAAAGCCAATCGAGACTTCATAGCTCACCATTTGTGCAGCCGAGCGCAGAGCCGAGAGAAATGGATATTTTGAATTCGACGCCCAGCCCGCCATGATGATGCCATAGACACCAAGAGAGGAGACAGCGAAGAGATAGAGAATACCCACATTCAGATCAGCGACAACCCAGCCCTCATTGGCCGGGATCACTGCCCAGGCGGCCATAGCCACAAAGGCGGAGATGAAAGGCGCTAAAACGAAAACGCCCTTATTCGCACCCGCCGGAATAATCGGCTCTTTGAGGATGAATTTCAAAAAGTCAGCAAAAGGCTGCAACACGCCCCAAGGACCCACGACATTGGGGCCACGACGCAATTGCACTGCGGCCCAGACTTTGCGCTCACCATAAATGAGCACAGCCGTCGAGATCAGAAGCGCGACCAAAAAGCCTAGCGCCTTGGCGAGGATCAGCAGGAAAGGAACGAGCCAGCTCTCTGTCATCTTGCGCTCCTCATTCTGCAGCTTGCTGCAGGCGCGCTTTGGCAAGCGCCGAACATTCGGCCATCACACGTGAGGCACGGGCAATAGGATTGGTCAGATAAAAATCATCTATTGCATTGGTGAAAGCTGCCTTGCCAATCTCACCGCTGGTGAGCGATGCAAGTTTGGTCGCATCGCCTGGTGCAATCGCATCAATGGCGGCCATATGCGGATGCGTGGCATAAAGCGCTTTGCGCAAGGCTGCCAGAGAGTCAAAGCCAAGAGGCTTGCCCATCACATCAGACAGAGCCCGCAGGATCGCCCAATCCTCTTTGGCATCTCCCGGCGGGAAACTGGCGCGCGCGGCCATTTGCACGCGCCCTTCTGTATTCACATAAGTGCCGGACTTTTCTGTATAGGCCGCACCGGGCAAAATGACATCGGCGCGATGTGCGCCATGATCCCCATGACTGCCTTGATAGATCACAAAAGCGCCCGGCTTGATCTCAATCTCATCAGCACCAAGATTGAACAGAACATCAACACCGCCAGCGGCCATTGATGCAGCATCCAGACCGCCCGTGCCGGGGACGAAACCCAGATCGAGCCCGCCTACCCGCGCTGCCGCGCTGTGCAGAATGTTAAAGCCATTCCAGCCGTCCTTGATTACGCCCAGAGACTGGGCTTGTTGAGCGGCCAGCGCCAAGATGGATGCCCCATCGGCGCGCGTCAGTGCGCCCTGGCCGATGATGAACATGGGCTTTTGCTTGCCCGCAATAACATTTGCGGCCAATTGCGCCAGACTATCAGGACCTGCGCCCAGATAGGAATAGGAATAGGTCAGATCGACCTTTTCTCCGATCAACCCAACAAACAAATCACCACGCAGCCAGCGCTTGCGAATGCGCGCATTGAGCACAGGCGCTTCACGACGCGGATTTGAACCTATGATGAGAATGGCATCAGCCTCATCAATTCCGGCAATTGTGGAATTGAATATATAAGACGCCCGGCCCAGTTTAGGATCAAGCCTGGTCCCGTCAGTGCGGCAATCCAAATGCGGCGTGCCGATTTGCGTCATCAGGGATTGCAGCGCGAAGAGGTCTTCAACACTCGCCAGATCGCCGGCAATCGCGCCCACTTTATTGGCTGGTGTTGCCGACAGCTTGCTTGCAATTGCGCCAAAGGCCTCCGCCCAGGAGACAGGCGTCAATTTGCCATTGCGGCGCAGATAGGGCCGATCAAGACGCTGGCTCTTGAGGCCATCGACAATCTGTCTGGCCTTATCGGAGATCCATTCTTCATTCACCGCTTCATTGACGCGCGGCAGAATACGCATCACCTCGCGCCCGCGTGTATCAATGCGAATGGCAGAGCCCAGAGCGTCCATCACATCAATAGATTCGGTTTTCTGCAATTCCCAGGAACGTGCGCGGAAATTTTGGGGCCGCGGCAGCAAAGCGCCCACGGGACAAAGATCAGTCACATTGCCCTGCAATTCAGAGCTCATGGCGGTTTCGAGATAGGTGGTAATCTCCATATCCTCGCCGCGGCCAATCGCGCCCATATCAGCTGTGCCCGCAACTTCCGCCGTGAAGCGCACACAACGCGTGCAATGAATGCAGCGGTTCATCGCTGTTTTGACGAGCGGGCCAATATATTTTTCCTCGACCGCGCGCTTGTTCTCGCTATAGCGCGAACTATCGAGACCAAAGGCCATGGCCTGATCTTGCAAATCACATTCACCGCCCTGATCGCAAATGGGGCAATCGAGCGGATGATTGATCAGCAAAAATTCCATCACGCCTTCGCGCGCCTTTTTCGCCATGGGCGAATTGGTCAAGACGACGGGCGCTTCTCCATTGGGGCCGGGGCGCAAATCACGCACAGCCATTGCGCAAGAGGCAGTCGGCTTGGGCGGCCCGCCTTTCACTTCGACAAGGCACATGCGGCAATTGCCGGCAATGGACAGGCGCTCATGAAAACAGAACCGCGGAATTTCCGCGCCCGCCGCCTCGCAGGCCTGAAGAATTGTATATTCGGCCGGAACGTCGATCTCCTGGCCGTCAATATTAATCTTGCTCATGAGTTGAAGCCCTCTGGGTTGAAGCCCTCATGATCAATGGCGCAGCGCGAATGGAAGCTCATCATGACTTTCACTCCGCCGCCATATGCACGCGATCACTATGCGGATTGGCCGTATATTGATCGATGCGTTTTTCAATTTCGCCACGGAAATGGGTAATCAGGCCCTGAATGGGCCAGGCCGCCGCATCGCCCAGCGCACAGATTGTGTGTCCCTCAATCTGCTTAGAAACCTCCAGCAGCATATCAATTTCGCGCTTTTGCGCCCTGCCCTCAACCATGCGGCTGATGACGCGATACATCCAGCCCGTGCCTTCACGGCAAGGTGTGCATTGGCCACAACTCTCATGCTTGTAAAATTGCGACAGGCGGGCAATGGCGCGAATGATGTCGGTGGATTTATCCATCACAATCACAGCCGCAGTACCAAGGCCGGAGCGCAGCTTGGATAAAGAGTCGAAATCCATCGGGCAATCGATGATTTGATCAGCCGGGACACAGCGCACAGAAGAACCACCGGGAATGACTGCCAGCAGATTATCCCAGCCACCCCGCACGCCGCCGCAATGGCGCTCGATCAATTCGCGGAAGGGAATGCTCATCGCCTCTTCCACATTGCAAGGCGTGTTCACATGACCAGAAATGCAGAAGAGCTTGGTGCCAACATTATTGGGATTGCCAAAGCTCGAGAACCAGCGTGCGCCACGACGCAGAATGGTTGGCGCCACGGCAATGGATTCTACATTGTTGACCGTTGTCGGGCACCCATAAAGACCCATATTGGCCGGGAATGGCGGCTTCATGCGCGGCATGCCCTTTTTGCCCTCGAGGCTTTCGAGCAATGCGGTCTCTTCCCCGCAGATATAAGCGCCGGCGCCGTGATGCACATAAAGATCGAACGGCCAGCCGTGGATATTATCCTTGCCAATCAATTTGGCCGCATAGGCCTCATCAACCGCAGCCTGCAAGCGCTCGCGCTCAAGAATATATTCGCCACGCACATAGATATAGCAGGCATGAGCGCCCATTGCGAAAGATGCAATCAGACAACCTTCAACCAAGAGATGGGGATCATTGCGCAGGATCTCGCGATCCTTGCAGGTGCCGGGTTCTGATTCATCGGCATTGACGACGAGATAAGAGGGGCGCGCCGGATCGGGCTTTGGCATGAAGGACCATTTCATCCCCGTGGGGAAGCCCGCGCCGCCACGCCCACG
>OMIJ01000044.1 GCA_900299065.1 Hyphomicrobiales bacterium | reverse complement strand
GTATAAGAGACAGATATAAGTCTTCCGTGCAGAAGGTCTTTGCTTGCGGTGATATGCGTCGCGGTCAATCGCTCGTCGTCTGGGCGATCCGTGAAGGGCGTCAATGCGCGGCTTCTGTTGATCAGCATTTGATGGGCGCGACAGTTCTGCCGCGCTAGTCTCACTGAAATAGCTAATGGCCTTGATCTTCGACGATTGTCCGAGGTCAAGGCTTTTTTATGCCTCTACCAATCCAGACTGGCGTGTCCTTTGTGAATGGCTTGCGCCAGAGGCGTGAACGCTCCCTCAGTGTCATGCAGATGAATCCCCGGCAATAAGCGCAAAGGGGCTTTGCTGCCTTTGGTTGCGTGAATCAAAATACGGTTTGTAGCTTGATCAGCGCGCGGATGAATGGGGCGTAGGGTGAGTGCGCCAAAGCGCCCCTCGCATTGCGTGATGAGATCGCCGAGCACTTCCGGTCGATGAATCATCACAAAACTGCCAGAAGGCGTAAGCACGCTGGCAAAAGCGCGTAACCAGGGCGCGATGAGTGAGCCTTGGTCATCTTGTTGCATCATATGAGCTGCAGCACGCTTTCTATCAGGTGAAGAGCGGTGGCTGGCCTGATCATAAAAGGGCGGATTGCAGAGGATTAGATCAAACTGGTTTTGGCTCAGCCCAGCCTGGCGGCGCATATTGGGTTCGAGAAAATCAGCGGCGTGAATAGTGACGCGATCCTCGCTTTGATTGAGTTTAATATTCTCAGCTGCAAGGAGAGCGAGATCCTGATCACGCTCTATCAGAGTGATTTGAGGTATGGGATCAAGCTTGGCCAGAACCAGCCCGATTGTGCCTACTCCCGCACCTACATCAAGCACATGTTTGGCGCCTCTGGGTGCAGCTGCGGCCAGCAAGAGAGCATCTGTGCCTGCTTTATGACCCCTGGCGGGTTGACGCAGGATCAGGCGCTGGTCGAGCAGATGATCTGTAACGATCCCGCCTGAGGCCTCGGACACAATAAACTCCGTTTGCTGATCGTCCCTTTCTAAATCAAGCTGGCAGCGCTGAATAGGCCTGACCTCGCTGCGGGGGCAATCGGCACATTGCAAGCCAACGCCAAGCATGCCAAGAGAGAGACTGAATAAAGCCTTTTTGGCATGCAGGCGTTTAAGCGACGAGGACGTGATCGTGGGTGTTGTCGTTTCGTTGGAGGAGCGGCCCCGGGAGCCGGGGGTTGAGGATCTGGTCGCATTGGTTGCCCCGGATATGGAGAGGGTGAATTCTACTATTCTCTCGCGCACCGGCTCAGAAGTGACGATGATCCCGGAAGTCGCCAATCATCTGATTTCATCTGGCGGCAAACGTTTGCGTCCCATGCTGACCCTGGCTACGGCAGGCTTGTGCGGCTATGTGGGCGATGGTCACCTCAAACTCGCCGCCTCTGTCGAATTTATGCATACAGCCACTTTGCTGCATGATGATGTGGTCGATCAATCTGATATGCGCCGTGGCAAACTTGCGGCCCGCATGTTGTGGGGCAATGAAGCCAGCGTTCTGGTCGGTGATTTTCTGCTCGGGCAGGCCTTCAAAATGATGGTTGAAGTTGGCTCTCTCGCCTGTCTCGATATACTCTCGACGGCCGCTGCCGTTATTGCAGAAGGCGAAGTGATGCAATTATCAGCGGCCAAGGATACGGAGACAACCGAAGATGCTTATCTGGCAGTGATCCGCTCTAAGACTGCAGCACTGTTTGCTGCGGCCTGCGAAGTTGGGCCTGTCCTTGCCAATCGCAGCAAGGGCGAGGCCGCGGCCTGTCGTTCCTATGGTATGAATCTGGGCGTTGCGTTTCAGCTCATTGATGATGCGCTCGATTATGGTGGTACCTCCGCCAAATTGGGCAAGAATGTCGGGGATGATTTCCGCGAAGGCAAAATCACTCTGCCAGTGGTTCTCTCATTTCGTCGCGGCACAGCAGCCGAGCGTGAATTTTTGAAACGCACATTGGAGCGTGGCGAGATTCGGGAGGGCGATCTCGAAGAGGCTCAGGCGATCATGCGGCGTCATCGCGCGCTCGACGATACAGTCGAGCGGGCCCGTCATTATGGCGCTATGGCGCGCGATGCGCTGGAATTGTTTCCATCCTCGCCCTGGAAAAAGGCGCTGGGCAGTGTGGTTGATTTCTGCGTCAATCGCGCTCATTGAGCGTGTTGATCAGCGCAAGAGCGTGGCTCTTGTCCACCAATCTGGATGATCACGGCGTAAAACTTTTGTGGCGCGCAGTGCTTCTGAGCGTTTTGCGAATAGAGCAAAGCAGGTTGATCCCGAGCCCGACATGCGTGCCAGACGACAGCCTGGAGCCGCCATCAGCACATTGAGGACATGCGGAATGACAGGTGCGGCAAGACTTGCCGCATCCTCCAGATCATTGGCTGTTTTATTGAGCACAGCAATTAGCTGATCAAAGGAGAGATGATCTTCGATCAGGGGATGAGAGTTGCGTTGTCTCGCCTCGCCAGGGGCAAAGCCCAGGCGTTTGAAGATTGATCCCGTATCGACATGCACATTTGGGTTAACCAGAACGGCAAAGAGCAGCGGCAAGTGGATGGGGCGCGATAAATCATCACCCATGCCCCGCATCATACGTGCAATTGGATCGAGACAGACGGGCACATCTGCTCCAGTCGCTTTTGCAGCCTCAAACAAGCGCGGATCATTTTTGTCCAGTCCATTAGCTTTGGCGATGAGGCGCAAAGCAGCCGCAGCATCTGATGATCCGCCGCCTATGCCTGCGCCAACCGGCAATCGTTTGGTGAGGTGAAATGCGCCTAAATGCAGACTTGGAATGTGCACTTGTGCCTGTCGGGCCGCGCGCAGAATGAGATTATCTGCAATGGGGCCAGCTTGATTGGCCTGCGGGCCGTCTTGCGTTAAACTGAGTTCATCTTGCTGGTCCAGAGAGACAAGATCAGTGCATCCCGCAAATGCAACGAGGCTTTCAAGATCATGATAGCCATCTAGCCTGCGACCAAGCACATGCAAGGAGAGATTGATTTTGGCGGGCGCTCTCATCTTGAGCGTCCGAATAGCCGCCTCTCTCATCGACGCGGCCATATTAGTTTATAAGCCGCCATTCTTGGGTTGCGCATCAGCGGGGATTGGTGACGAGGTTGATGCTGCGTTTTTGTCTTCGCTCAGGCCGCGTTCGATCTTCTCAAGAATTTTAGGGAGATCATCAGGCTCTGGTCCAAGATCGCGCGCATGGTTCCATTGAAATATGGCTTCCAGTTTGCGATCTGTTTTCCAGTAAATATCGCCAAGATGGTCATTGATGGTGGGATCAGCCGGCTTGAGTTGCACGGCCTTTTCAATTTCCTTGGTGGCCTCTTCATAACGGCCAAACCGATAATGGGCCCAGCCCAGACTGTCGACGATATAGCCATCTGTGGGGCGTAATTCGACTGCCTTTTGCAGCATCCGAAAGGCGTCATCCAGATTAATGCCCTGATCAACCCATGAATAGCCTAGATAATTAAGCACCAAAGGCTGGTCCGGATACAGCTCAAGAGCCTTTAGGAAATCAGCCTCGGCCTTAGGCCATAATTTCTGCCGCTCATAAGAAATCGCCCGAAAATAATAGACGGGCCACAGCGAGCGATCACCAGAAGATGTGCTCGCAATAATTTTGGAATAAGTTGTCACCGCTTCGGCAAATTCCTTGCGCGAGCGCTGAATATTGCCAAGTGCATTAAGCGCGTCCACATCTTTTGGACGCGCAGTGCTGATTGCGGTCAGATGTTTGACTGCTTCATCTGATTGCCCAATCGAGTCCAGAACAAGACCAATTTGCACATCTGCATTGGCCCGCAAAGCCGATGTTTCAGGCATGGAGCGATAAAGCGCAATCGCAGCTTCGCCCTGTTTTATGTTTTCATAAAGGCCTGCCAGCGAAATGATCGCTAATTGATTTTCAGGATCAAGAAACAGCGACATTTGCAGATAGATCATTGCCGCCAATTCATCGCCTTGGCGCGTGCCTGTCGAGCCAAGACCATAGAGCACTTCAGCGGCGCCTTGCACAGGCGTCTTGATTTGTGACGTCAAGGTTTTGCCGGCTGCCAATTCGTCCAGCGCAGCAGTGACAAGAGGATGGCGTGAGAGGTTTGGATCAAAAGATTCATAAATCTTGCGGGCTTCCTCTTGCTTGCCGCGACGGGAGAGAAAGCGGGCATAAGCATCGACCACGCGCAAAGTATTCTTTTCCGATTCATACGCAGATTTCATTCTGCGTTCTGCCTCGGGGTTATTTTTGGCCACATCGGCAATCAGCGCTGCGTGATAATCGCGAAACCCTGCAAAGCGCTCATCCTTGAGGC
>OMIJ01000043.1 GCA_900299065.1 Hyphomicrobiales bacterium | reverse complement strand
CCCAGCAGGGACTGCAATTTTTCGGGCGCGCAATTCGAGAATAGCCTGCCCATAGGCTTCCGGCAGATCCTTCAGCTGGCGCTCATACTGTTCACGGATTGTCTTGGCCCGCTAAAATTGAGCCATTATTATTGAGCTAAAATGATGGGGCTAAGATACGACTCTGAAAGCCATCCTTGAATAGGGCGGATCGTCACCTATTCCTGATCCCGATTGGAAGTGCTAGAATAAGAAAAAGGAAGGTTTGTCCCAATGCATATCATCGACTCGCATTTTCACTGGTGGCCACGCTCGGTGTTCGAGACCTTGTGCCAACGCAAGGAATTTCCCCTTGTCAAGCCCAATGACAAGGGCTGCTACACATGCATTCTGCAGGATGGTCCTGATTATGTTTTGAACAGCTGGCCCGACTGGTTCGACCTGGGTGACCAATTTGCGCATATGGATCGTCTCGGTCATCAGATTGATGCCGTCAGCTCAATTGGCCCCTTCTCTGTTTATTTCTCTGCCCTTCCCGAAAGCGAGGGACGCGATCTGGCAATCCAGTGGAATGAGGAAATGGCCAATGCCCAGCGTCGCTATCCCGGTCGTTTCTGGGGTAGCGCAGCAATCCCCTTCCAGAGCGAGAAAGTCGCCCTGGAGGTCCTTGAAGATGCCATAGGTCGCTTAGGTCTGATGGGCGTGAATTTGCCTGGTTCAATTGGAGCTGATCCGCGCATAGATCAGGAGCGCATGCAGAGCTTTTATGCACGTTGTTCAGAACTTGATCTGCCAATCTTTTTACACCCAACAGATGCCATATTCAATCATATGCTCGATGGCTATAATGGCGCACTTTTTCTGTCGCTCGGGCGCGTTGTTGAGGTCAGCGTAGCGGCCATGCGACTCGTATTGTCCGGCACAATGGAACGTCACCCTAAAATGAGGCTTGTGATGTCGCATACCGGCGGCGCCCTGCCTTATCAATCTGGCCGCATGGATAAAAATACAAAGGCAGCAAAATTAGTGCGCCCAGCCAGTGAGTATATGAAACGCATGTATACTGATACGGTAAGTCCACATTCTGCAGGCATGAAATTCGCCATCGATTATTATGGTATTGATCATGTCATGTATGGCACTGATTATCCCTGCTGGGATCCGGCCACATGCTTGGCCATGATTGAGGAGCTCGGACTCTCGGATGCCGACAAGCAGAAGCTTTTTTATGACAATGCCCGCCGTATTCTCAATTTGAAGGATCCGCAGTCGAAGCTGGCTGCCGCTCAATGAGCGTTTTGTCCACCTATGCCGCGGCCTATATGTCCCGCGACATTGCTAATCCCGCCCTCGTCACACGCCATTTACTTGATACTTTGGGAGCATGGATTGCAGGAAGGCATTCCATTGAGGGCCAGGAAATTCTCAGATCGGCTCACGGCTCTGCCGTAAGAGTCAAGATTGGCATGGCTGATGAGATTGCGCGAGAAATTGCCATCACGCGACTAACCGAAGTCGATGATATTCATCGCGCATCTTGCACCACATGTGGTGCAGTTATCATTCCTGCTGCCTTTCTTCTTGCCGAACACATCAAGCCGGACGCGAACACATTTATGCGTGCTATTGCCCATGGATATGAAGCCATGATCCGGCTTGGACAGGCTGTTAATGGTCCTGCCATTCTTGCGAAAGGGATTTGGCCAAGCTATCTCGCCGCCCCCATTGGCGCGGCAGTGACAACTTCTGTGCTTTTGAAGTTAGATGCTGAGCGCGCCGCGCATGCAATGGCGATTGCCATCCAGCAAATTAGCGGTGCAGTTGGTGCCCATCCAATTGGAAAAAGTGCGCGCTGGTTGATAATTGGCTCTGCGGCACGCACGGGGATAGATTCAGCATTGATGGCTAAAGAACACTATCAAGGGGATCTGACCTTATTGGATGGGGGTTGGATGGAGCTTACACACGGCATCAGATGTGATCCAACACCTTTTCACAACCTGACACCCATCATGCAAGAGACAAGCCTGAAGCCCTGGTGCTCGGCCAAACAAAGTATTTCTGCGATTGATGCCTTTCGGGACTTGCTAAAAAGAGACATCGATCTAGAGAATATTTCTAAAATTAAAATTGCTGTCCCCCAAGCCTATCAAAAGATGATCTCGGGCATGCCCACCGGCCGATTAGGGCGTATTGTCAATGCAGGTTGGCAATTAGGTTTGAGCGCCTATGCACCAGAACACATGTTGGGATTGGATCGAGACTGCGGTGCAAGTGAAGCACTGATTAGCCTCCTTGCGCAAAAGGTGGAAGTTCTGTGCGATGCCAGATTGGATATCGCTTATCCTAAGGCCTGGCCTGCGCGCGTGACTATCGAGATGAATGATGGATCAGAACACACACAAAACTGTGACAACGCTCTGGGCGATCCAGAACATCCAATGAGCCAGCATGCTCTCGAAGAAAAATTCGCAATCCTTACGCAAGGCAGGGCAAAAATCATTTCTGAACTTTGCGCCTCTACACTCAATGATCAATCTCTTGCCAGACTAATGCATGAATTACGTCAAATCCTGAAT
>OMIJ01000042.1 GCA_900299065.1 Hyphomicrobiales bacterium | reverse complement strand
GGAGCCGATAACCAACATCCTGCAAAACAGGTCCAGCAATTTGCGCCCCGCGCGCCGCCACACCCGTCTCGGTGATGAGACGCGGTTCGTCGAGAAGATCCTGGCTCGTTTGCTCTTGGCTCAATTTAAGCTCTTGGCTCAATCTAATCTGCACTCCATTGCGGACGGTGATCTTTGCTTCTGGGGAGCCCGAGGCAATAAAAAAGAGCGGGTCCCGGAGGGGCCCACTCTCAACGATCAACCATCCGAAAATGGTTCCTATGAGAAACTGTTAAAGCCTTTATACGCATTCCGGCCAAAATAGCAAGGATTTTGACCCTCGGCAGCAAGCCCCACGCAGGCTAGGATCGGCTTTAGGTCAAAGCGTGGATAAAGGGGGGGCGGGCATGCGGGCGGGCTGGTATGAACACAGCGGACGGGCGAGAGAGGTCATAAAGATCGGCGACATGGACCAGCCTCAGGCGGGACCCGGCGAGGTTCTGGTCAAGCTTCATGCCTCAGGCCTTAATCCTTCAGATTATAAAAAACGCGGCAATTTGGACACAAAGCTCGAATTTCCCCGCATTATTCCCCATTCAGACGGGGCGGGACGCATAGCCGGGCTTGGCGCGGGAGTGACAAATTTTTCGATCGGCGAGCGTGTCTGGCTGTTCAATGCGCAATGGAAACGCGCCATGGGAACGGCGGCCCAATATATTGCCTTGCCCGCTCAATTGGTGCGGCCCCTGCCCGCTCATGTCAGTTTTGCGGAAGGAGCCTGTTTGGGCATTCCCGCCATGACAGGCTATCGCGCCGTTTTTGCTGATGGCCCCGTGAAGGGGAAGACGATCTATATCCCAGGCGCAACGGGGCGAGTTGGCGCCTATGCGGTGCAATTTGCCAAATGGGGCGGAGCACGTGTGATTGCCAGCGTCAGCTCGAATGACTAAGCCGAAATGGCAAAAGCTTTGGGCGCAGATATCGTGCTCAATCGTAAACAGGAAAATCTGGTTGAGCGTCTGCTTGCAGAGACCAACCAGATTGGCGTTGATCACATTGTCGAGATTGATCTTGGCGGTAATCTGCCAATTGATGAGAAGGTCCTGGCCGAGAATGGCTCGATCTGTTCCTATGCCTCTGCGCAATCTCCCATTGCCCATCTCAACATAGGCGCAAGACGCGCACGTAATATGTCCGTGCGTGTGATTTTCGTTTATCTCTTGAGCCCCAGCGCGATTGAAGAAACTTGCGCTGGCATTAGTCAAGCGATGCATGAGACCAATATCCAGCATCGCATCTCGGGTCTTTTCAAACTGGATGATCTGGCAAGTGCCCATGAGACAGCAGAGACGCAATCCGGCATGGGGCATGTGGTGATTGAGATTGATTAGATCTCATCTGATCAACCCATAGTGGGGTCGAGCACAATTTTTCCCATGCCCGGATCGCTTTCCATCAGACGATGCGCTTCTGCGGCCTTTGAGAGAGGCAGAACATGCGCAATCTTGACCTTGATCTTGCCATCGGCCGCGGCTTGAAAACAAGTTGGTAAATCTTCTTCGCGATAGCCAGGCATGCCTCGGATGGTGATGCGCTTGTCATAGAGATGGAAGAAATCAATCATCACATCCGGCCCGCCATGAGCGCCCGCTGTCACCAGACGCCCATTCATACCAATGGTGTGAAATGCTTTGGGAAGGATTTTGGGATTAGCGATATTGTCATAAAGCACATCAACGCCTTTACCCTCGGTAATTTTCATGATTTCGGCATGAAGATCCTGCGTTGCATAATCAATGGCATGATGCGCCCCCAGTTCAAGACCAATATCGGCTCTGGCACGTGAACCTGCTGTGGCAATGACATTGGCACCAATGACATTGCGCGCAATTTGAATGCCAACCGAGCCCAGATTACCACTGGCGCCCATGATCAAAACCCATTCACCCTTTTTGAGTTTGGCAATATTGACCAGAAGATTCCATGCCGTTGGGCAATGGCGCATGACAACAGCAGCTTCATGAAAGGAGAGATTTTGCGGCAGACGATTGACCGCTATTGAGGGCACACACACCAATTCAGCAAAGCCGCCCTGGCGTTTAATGCCCATCATGCCCTTGGGGCCAGAATAGGATTTTTCATCTTCCGCGACAATATCAAGCGGCATTGTGCCTGCCGCAGCAACATGATCGCCCAGCTTCCAATGTGTCACACCCGCGCCAATCTTATCGACAATGCCGGCACAATCCACACCCAGAATGAAAGGTGGCACAACACCGCGATGACGTTGCTCACCGCGCCGCACGGCAACATCAAGAACACGATTAACAGTTGCGGCATGCACTTTAATACGAATTTCTCCCGCGCGCGGCTCGGGATCAGGCATGTCCTGATAGGTGAGGACATTAGGCGGGCCAAATTGATGAATGACGCTGGCTTTCATAATGTTTCCTCACATCCCAAAATGATTACCGCCGTGCCCGGGCGCGGCGCGCCAGATATTCGAAATTGACACTATGTTGCTCTGGGCGCGAGAGTTTGTCATGCAATTTCGAATATCTGGCGCGCCGCGCCCGGGCACGGCGGGAATCATTTTGGGATGTGAGGAAACATTATGAAAGCCAGCG
>OMIJ01000041.1 GCA_900299065.1 Hyphomicrobiales bacterium | reverse complement strand
CATCGTAATGGATTTCATTATCTGCGATGAAATAATGACCGCCCATGGCTGTGACCAGAATAGGTACAGTGATCTGCTTCAAGGCACAGGGAGTCGAATTATTGGCAGAACACCAATCAATGTCGACGATTGAATCCTTTGAACGTATTGCATTGGCACTCAGGAACGAAGTCAGGGTCAGGAACATCGTGCCGTTTGACAAGGTTTTATCGAGCTTGGCATTTTCGGCTAATCCGACACGCACCGAGCGGACGACTTCTGTTGATATAGTGCCATCATTCTTGATCAGCTTTTGCGGACGCGTGCTGCCAGGATGAATTGACATCGAGAAATCCATCAAACGGGCCCGGTTGCGATAGACGATAAATGGCACGTCATCACTTGTTTTGCCCTTGCCCTGCTTGATCTCTTCACGCATGGCGAGCGCTTTATCAATCAGACGGTTCATCCGCGCGGACTGCGCCTTGAAATAGCGATCCATGAATTCGGGCGTATAGGTCGAATGACCCGATGGATTATAACCATTCTTCACATCAAACGGATCAAGCGTCGAATCAATCTTTGTTAGGTCATTCTCATCCATCACAGAAGGATTGAGACTACGCAGGCCATTGATCGTATTGCCGGGATGCGCATCGAGCAAAAGCATGCCATCCGCCGGCGGCAGACCGGCAAGTGCATTGGAGCATTGCGTCAGCTTATTGGGACCCTGGCAATAGGAGACGCCTGTCTGGGCAACTGCCTGATAAAAGGTTGTGGAGGGACCACCGCCCGAAAAGCCGATCAGAATGACTTTGGTAATGCCAGATTGTTTGCGCAGAAATTCTATGCCCTGCTTAATGTCCAGAGCAATTTCTTCGAAATTGACGCTCGCTTCATTATTATCCGAGCGCGGATTCATACCCAGCACCATAAAGCCGCGTTTGGCCAATTCGCCTGTACCAATCATATTCATGAAATTGGACGTGCGATGAATGGTCAAAAAAGCCGTGTGAGGCGCAGGTCCGTTATCGGGGACATAGAGAGCACCTTTGGTCGCCGAGGGCTGAAACTGAATATAGCGCGGATTCGACTGCGCCTGTGCAGCAAAGGCGAACAGACTGGCAGCCAATCCCAAAGAGATTTTGCCAAATGCTATTTTGGCAAGCATTTTATGCATGAAACTTTCCTCCCCTGAATGTGGGTTTACCCATCTTGTTTGATTTAACATAAGCTTGACGTTTTGGCGAGAGGTCAGAAGACCTCAGATGGAGGCATTGCCCAGAATGACGCGCTGCAATGTGCTCAGTCTTCGCGAGCGTTTAAGCTTGCTCATCAGAAGATAAAAGACCGGCGTCGTATAGAGAGTTAGGATTTGCGAGAAGAACAGCCCACCCACAATGGCTATACCCAATGGGCGGCGCAGTTCCGAGCCAATGCCTGTGCCAAAGGCCAGAGGCAGAGAGCCCAAAAGGGCAGCTAGAGTTGTCATCAGAATGGGACGAAAGCGCTGAATGGCCGCTTCCATCACTGCCTCTTTGGGCGAGAGCTCACGCAGGCGCTCAGCAACAATGGCAAAATCAACCAGCATAATGCCATTCTTCTTCACAATGCCGATAAGCAGAATCATGCCGATGAAAGCGATAACCGATACATCCGTATCTGCAATCCGCAAGGCCAGAAGCGCGCCAAGACCTGCCGAGGGCAGGGTCGAAATAATGGTCAGGGGATGAATGAGACTCTCATAGAGCACGCCCAGAATGATATAGACAGCAATAATGGCTATCAAAATCAGATAGGCCTGTTCATTGGCATTGTCCCGATAGGCTTTCGCATCACCGGCGAAATCTGCTGAAATTGTATCCGGCATATGCAGACTTGCCACAGCATCCTTGACCGCATTTGTCCCATCTTCAAGATTGAATTCGGGCTTGATGTCATAAGTGAAAGTGATGGACGGGAATGGCCCCTGGTGATTGACAGAGAGAGTCGCAATGCTGCGCTCAATTTTAGCCAGACTCGAGAGCTGGATCTGACGCCCGCCACTGGCAGGCACATAAATACCGCTCAGATCATTTGGATCGCGTTGACGCATGGGCGGGGCTTCAATCACAACCTTATATTGATTGCGTTGAGTATAAATGGTTGATACTTGCCTTTGACCAAAGGCATTGGCAAGTGCCGTATCGATATCCTGCACGGCAACACCAAGGCGCGCAGCCACCATGCGATCAATCACGACATTGGCCTGCAGGCCGCCTGTATCGCGATCACTTGAGACATCGGTGAGCTGCGGGACAAGTTCGAGGCGCTTAAGTATGCGTTGTGACCAATCCTGCAATTCCGAGATATTATTGCCCCAGAGGGTGAATTGATATTTCGATTTACCCTGACGCCCGCCCATACGAATATCCTGAATAGACCAGATATAGACACGAATGCCGGTCAGATCTGCTAGTTTTTTGCGCAAGCGCGCCATCACCTGATTGGAGGATTCAGCGCGTTTGGGGTCAAGCGTGATGTTCAATCGCCCGGCATTGACATTGCTGCCTCCGCCAATGAAAGAGGCGGTGGATATTACAGCTGGATCAGCGCTAACAATTTCGGCCGCGCGCATTTGCTGAGCGCGCATGGCTTCAAAAGAAATATCCTGCGAGCCTTCGCACCAGCCAAACAGGATGCCGGTGTCTTCATCCGGAATGAATCCTTTGGGTGATTTAATATATATGGTGAT
The DNA here is from genome assembly GCA_900299065.1 of Hyphomicrobiales bacterium. Classification (GTDB taxonomy): domain Bacteria; phylum Pseudomonadota; class Alphaproteobacteria; order Rhizobiales; family Beijerinckiaceae; genus Terripilifer. The sequence continues at coordinate 1 of OMIJ01000041.1, read as the reverse complement.
G
>OMIJ01000040.1 GCA_900299065.1 Hyphomicrobiales bacterium | reverse complement strand
CAACCAGACCACGCATGAGCAAAAACCCAATCGCAGATTGCGACTTGGCATGATCCTGCTCAGCCAAAGGGCGCCAGATCTGCATAGCAAGTTTGTAATCACTACGCTCATAAGCAGACAGACCGTCGCGAAACAAGTCCTCATGCGTTTCTTGTGCTTGTGATGAGATTGGTAGAGCGCACAGCAGAGAAATAGCAAGCACACAGAGCGACAAAAATCGCCTGCACGATTTTCTGCAATCATGAGCACATCTGAAAAGGAGAGGAAGCATCGCACCCCCGCAATCATCATCTCATACAATGCCGCAAGGACAATGTTTGGCAAGATGAAAACGAAGGATCATACAGCTTTGTCACTAGCACGAGACACATGCCGCAACAAAGGCTCAGGCCGCGCGACCAAACAAAGCATTGCGGATTTTCTTGAGCCTTGTGGAGAGACGATGACGCCCCTGCTCGCGGTCAACAACCTCCTGGCTGGTCACCCAATTGAGCTGAATGGCCCGCCTTGGGCCTTCATGCGGCAAATGGCCATGCCAGGAATTGTCCGAGCGCAGGAAAGCCAGCAGCGTGCCGCCATTGGGCGGCACTTCGGCGACAGGATCATTGAGCGAATCCTGACTGCGCAAAATTCGCAAGCGACCGCCATCAGCCTCCCATCCCTCATTCATATAGACCAGGACGGTGATGATCTTGGTTCTGGAATCCGTATGCACATCACCATCACGACTGCGCACAAAGCCACGCACTGTGTACATAGTGGGGCGGCCCGTAAGATCGACAGCAAACTTGGTCTCAATGCTTCGACGAAAGCTCTCGCCGTTCAATTCCTCCATAAGGGCAGCAAAATGTCCCTTGATCATTAATTCCGCAGGGGGATGCGAACCGGGCCCCGGCACGGCAGGAAAATCTTGCGAGACCAAGGCAAAGGCTTCAGGCAGGATAAAATTAGGCACGATCAGATAGTGATAGGGATCTTGCTGAAGGGGCGTCTGGTCGAGCGCCTTGAAATCAAGATAAGTCATGGAAGTCATCAAGTTCCGCTAATAGGTGTCGGCGCCCAACTTGGATCAGATGCACTGATTTGGCAATTAAGTCTTATCAATGTTTGGGCTGGATTTTTACCCTTGCTTGGGCGATAAAGGATCATATTGCATAAATTTTTTATTGGATTTCTCGTGTCGCGTCCTCTCTCCAGTGCCTTTTTCCTGTTTTCTTTGCTTGTCTTAAGCCCGTCGGCGCAAGCGGGGGCTTTTCTTGCCAAGCCCGGCGAAGGCCAGCTCATTCTCTCTTCAACCTTTTCTGCTTCGCAGCGGGGCTATGATGGGCAGGGGCAGCTCACTCAGGGGCCCAATATCCGCAAAACCGAAGTTTCCGCCTATCTGGAATATGGCCTGAGCGATTGGGCAACCCTGCTCTTCTCTCCCGATCTCGAATGGCTCAGCCAAAGGCAAGTCGGCCAAACCCAGATCCAAAGCTATTCAGGCATTGGCCTGTCGCAATTGGGTGGACGGTTCAAAGTGCTCGAAGGACAGGGACAGATCCTGTCCTTGCAAATCACTGCTTTGACACCCAATTGGGCGGAACGTGCCTTTGGCAATGATCAAATGGGTGCCGATGCGCGTTTGCAATATGGCACATCCTTCCAGCTCTTCGACAAATCCGGCTTCTTTGATGCGCAGATCGGTGCCAGACATTTTGCCGGAGCCCTGCGCAATGAAATGCGCCTCGACATGACCTTAGGCTATAACATCCTGCCTCAGGTCATGCTTTTAGCTCAAAATTTCAATGTCCTTGCACCGGCCAGAGGCGCTTTGCCGCAAAGCCGCACACATAAGTTGCAAGGCAGTGCCGTCTATCAAATCAACAAGAACTGGTCGGCACAATTGGGCGCCTTTTCAACCCTCGCAGCCAGAAATGCCGCGCAAGAGCGCGGGCTGACGACAGGGCTCTGGTATCGCTTTTAAACATAGTTCTGCCTCAAATCCTTACTGGCAGAACGACGGCATTCAATCCCAACGTCGCCTAGCTCCCATTCTAGCTCTGGACCAGAGCTCTGGGGATCGCTAGAAGTCAGGCCAGTCAGTCCTCAGAACAATGGGATTTCACGCCTATGGCGCGCCAATTTATCTACCACATGCAAGGCCTCACCAAAGTCTGGCCAGGCGGCAAAAAGGTTTTGGAGAATATTCACCTCTCCTTCTATCCCGATGCCAAAATCGGCGTGCTGGGCGTCAATGGTTCGGGTAAATCAACCTTGCTGCGCATTATGGCCGGCATTGATAAGGAATTTTCCGGAGATGGATGGGTCGCTGAAGGCGCCCGCGTGGGCTATCTGCCACAGGAGCCCCAGCTCGATTCCTCATTGGATGTGCGCGGCAATGTCATGCTCGGCGTCAAAGCCAAGAAAGACATTCTCGATCGCTACAACGAATTGGCTATGAATTATTCGGATGAAACCGCCGATGAAATGACCCGCCTGCAAGATGAGATTGAGGCGCAAGGCCTTTGGGATCTGGACTCGCAGGTTGAGCAGGCGATGGATGCTCTGGGCTGCCCACCTGATGATTGGCAGGTGGACAAGCTCTCGGGCGGTGAGCGCCGCCGTGTCGCTTTGTGCAAATTATTGCTCGAAAAGCCTGAGCTTTTGCTGCTCGACGAGCCCACCAACCATTTGGATGCTGAAACCGTTAATTGGCTCGAAGGCCATTTGCGCGAATATCCCGGCGCTATCCTCATCGTCACCCATGAT
>OMIJ01000039.1 GCA_900299065.1 Hyphomicrobiales bacterium | reverse complement strand
TAATGATACGGCGACCACCGAGATCTACACAAGGAGTATCGTCGGCAGCGTCAGATGTGTATAAGAGACAGTATCAACGCATTGACAGACAATTTCCGCTGATTGGTGCAGGCGGCATTGAAGATGCGGCCAGCGCGCTCGCCAAGATCGAGGCGGGGGCGAGCTTGTTGCAGATTTATTCTGCAATGGTGTTTATGGGGCCGCAATTGATACAGGATATCAAGAAAGGCCTGCTGCACAGCCTTGATCAGACAGGCGCGAGCTCGCTTGAGTCCTTCATCGGCACAAGGGCAGAGGATTGGGCGACGGGGCGGATTTAAGCAAGTCTTGCGTTAAACAGCCTATTCCTTCAGCTCACCCTGCCATTGCCCGGATTCAATCTTGGATGCAGCGATCACTGCTTGCGTGCGACTTTCAACGCCGAGTTTTTGCAAAATAGCCGAGACATGCGCTTTGACCGTGGCCTCAGAGACTGAGAGCTCATAGGCGATCTGCTTATTGAGAAGACCTTCCGAGAGCATCATCAAAACGCGCACTTGTTGCGGAGTGAGCGTTGCCAGACGGCGCACTGTATCGGTCACTTCCTTATCGGCAGGTGAGGAGAGATCAAGATCAGCGGGCGTCCATCTCTCACCCTCAAGCAATTCCAAGATGGCTTGTCGCATGGTCTGAATATCAGTTGTCTTTGGAATGAAGCCGCTCGCGCCAAAATCAATGCAACGGCGCATCACGCCGCGATCCTCATTGGCTGATACAATGACGACAGGCACGCTGGGATATTGCGCCCGCAAATAGAGAAGGCCGGAAAAACCACGCACGCCAGGCATGGACAGATCAAGCAGGATCAGATCAACCTCATGATTATCGGACAAAGCCTGACTGGCCTTGTCCAGATCTTCGCATTCAATGATATCGGCTTTGGGGACAGCGCCATTAATCGCCTCTCGCAAGGCGCCGCGAACCAGAGGATGATCATCGGCAATCAAGACGCGGACGGATTGATCCACAGGCGTTCCCCCCAAATCAGCCAATTCCTGTTTGATCAGGATAAAAGGTCCAAATCTTCTTGACTATTGTTTATTGCAGTTCTGGCGCTTGCAAGCCCGATTTGCGTCAAAGCGCTAAAATATTCTGTATTTGTGATAAGTTGTTTACATTCAGTGCCTGACAGGAGGCAGGCCGCAACCGTGGAATGGACGCAAAAGCAAATGACTGACACGCATCTGAGCGCCATGATCGATCGGCGAGTCTGGTTTGGCTTTGCCGCTTTTTTGCTCACCGCCGGGCTATTGGTCCTAATGGAGCGCATGGGCCTTCCCGAGCGCTTACTCGTGCTATCCGTCCCTTTGATATCCCTTCTGCTTCTGGTTCCGATCGGTTTAGCCAGCGGATCCATGCGATTATCCGATTTTTATGCCGGAGGCAGACATGTGCCGGCGTTTTATGTCGCTCCCGCACTGACGACGATGAGCCTTGGTTTGGGATTCACCCTGTTGGTAGACAATGAGTCATCGGCCATATCAATGGACTGGTTGCTTGATTCGGTCATTGGCCTGACCATGGGCCTGATGATTACTAGCGTTTTCACAGGGCCCTTGCTCAGAGCTATTCGAGCTTTTTCATTGATGGATCTCCTGACGCTAAGATTTCCAAATCCGTTATTGCGTTTCATTCTCGCCCTCGTGACGGCATGCATCGGTTTTGTAATGGCCTGGGCAGCATTGAGTATAGCCATTGCCATTGTCAGCCCGGGACTTAACTTATCATCCAGAGCAATCTCATGGATCCTGGGCGGGCTAATGCTTCTTCTGCTCGTGCCCGGCGGATTGCGAACATTAATATGGATTTGTGCGGGAGGAGGATTGCTAGCCTTGGCCAGCCTAGGTCTTGCATTTTTTACGGATCTAGCAAGGATTGGCCCAACAGAATTTATGCTGTTTCTTGATACAAGTCTTTTCCAAAAATACAGTGCCGGAGAGAATGACCTTAAACATTTTCTGTCAGATCATCTGATCTCTCATTTTGGTGTGATTGCGTCTCTGGCTTTGGGTATCGCATGCCTTGGGCCGATCGTTTCACCCTCTGTTGCAAGCTCATCTTCAACACAAGCCAGAAAAGGAACTCTTTTTGGCCTCATCTGGGTGATCGGATTGATCGCTTTGTTGGGTTTCACAGCTCTGGCGACACACAAGTCAATTGTGCAACGCCTTGAAGGACAAAGACCCGAACGCTTGTCGACCTCCCTGCTCACCGCCAATGGCAATAGTTTGATTAGCCTGTGCACAGACCATTCAGCTGATCCTGTTACATTACTTGCCCAATGTCGCAAAAGAACAGGTTTTACTTCCGTTCTTCGATCAGAAGATATTCGGATCGGATCCATCTGGTTGCTGATAGGTTTAGCGCCCTCGAGTGAGTTGAATCCGGCCCTCTCTGGTCTGATCGTGACAAGTCTGGGACTTCTGACTTTATTGGTGGCTGGTGGCAGCGCATTTTCCTGTGCACTGGCTCTCAGTCAGGATCTCTTTAAGCGCCAGCGAGAAGGTCAGGCTTTAAGCAGTCGGCGCTTGGCCCTGACCCGACTGGGCCTAGCAGGAACAGTCCTGACTATTGTGCTCTTGCAACAGCAGCACATGTTTGATCCAAAGTTACTGGCGGGCACCGGCATAGCATTGGCTAGCCTGTGTCTGGCGCCTGTGACAATTTTGATATTCTGGCCGCGCGCCAATAGTTTTGATGCCTGCGTGGTGATCGCAACCGGCATTGGCGTGGCGCTGTGGCC
>OMIJ01000038.1 GCA_900299065.1 Hyphomicrobiales bacterium | reverse complement strand
TAGGTGCTGAAGCTGATCGCACGGACAGACATTCAACTGTGATTTTTCCATTCTATACTCAAACAGGCAAGACTGGGTCGCCGCGCTCAGAATATCAGATCCGCGTTCCTATTGATGATACACATACGCTTCACATTTGCTATCAGGTCTATGCAGCCCCGCCTGGTGTTGACGCGCCCAATCAGAGCACGATTCCCTGGTATGAGCCTCCCACTGTCGATGAAAAGGGCAACCCAATTCTCGATTATGTGTTGGCGCAGGATGCGATTGTCTGGGTCGCGCAAGGTGATATTGTGGATCGCTCGCAGGAAATGCTCGGGCGTACCGATGTGCCAATCGTTTTGCTGCGTCGTCAGCTCGACGAACAGATCTCACGCGTAGAGCGTGGAGAAGATCCGATGAATGTCTTCCGCGAGGAGAATGACATTCTCTATGGCAGCGGTGAAGATCCGCGCAATGAATGGGCGGCTCCCGATTGGGCGACACGGGCCAAATTCTTCAGCCAGAATTTCCGGAAAATGTATCATAAGGGTTTCGGCAATGATGATGCTGATCGCTATGGTCCCGCGCTTGATCTTGTGAAAGACCTACACAGAAGTATCGAAGAATTTGAAAGCGAAGCGCGTAAAAAACAGCCCGCTGCAAAGTAAAATGAACTGTACGACGAAGATGATTTGAAGAGCTCTGCTCCTCAGACATCTGCTGCGAAGTTTGACTCCCAGAGCCGATTAAGGCGTGCGAGATCATGCGCGCTGATCGGCGACATATCAGCGACCTTGGCAATGTCTTCAAGCTGTTCGATGGCGGAAAAGCCGCCTATCGCTGTGGTTACGGCCGGATTGCTCAGGATGAAACGATAGGCAGCCTGCGAGAGCGTAATGTCATTTTCCTTTGCCAGAAATTGTAATTTTGCCGCCGCTGTTTGATGCTTGATAGCTGCGGCTTGCAATGTGCCAGGCGTCGCTCGCGCCAGAGGGTGCCGATCGCGTCCATGAAGAGCATCATCCGTGAGATAGCCTCCCGCCAATGGACTATAGATTGCAGTCCCCACCTTAGCATTGGCAGCCGCTTGAAGCACACAACCATAGTCTTTGACTTGAAGCTGTGATGGTTTTGCGAGTCCCGCTGTGGGGTTCATCAGAGTATAGGGTACATTAATTAAGCTGAAGAGCCCCGTATCGAGCAATTGCTGCACGAAGGGACGATCCTCGCCACGGCAAATAAAGCCGACATGACGCACTTTACCTGCATTCAAAAGCCTTTGCAGACCTTCGATGGCGCCACCCTTTTGCAGGAAATGTTCGAGCCAGAGTTGCGCATAATAGGCGCCCTCCATCTTGGGCGCAGGATCGACGGGGCCATTATGGATTTGCAGCACGTCCAGAAAATCTACTCCGAGACGCTTCAAACTTCCTTCAGTCGAGCGCACGACATGTCCGGTAATGTCTGAGAGGTTCTCAGCACGTATCTCTACTTTCGAATTGAGATGAGGACGTGTCTTGAGCTCTTTGAGGACGCGGCCAAGATTTTCTTCGGCAATACAATTGCCATAATCGGGAGAATTGTCGAAATAATTGATACCAAGTTCAACCGCCCGCGCGATCACCTGGACTTGGGTATTATGATCGCCACGTGTCATTAATCCGGCATTGCCCCCGCAGCCGAATGCAATAACCGAGAGTTTCAGATCGCTTTCCCCAATCTTCCGGTATTTCAAAGTTCAGTTACCTCGGATCTATTGCTGCGCCCGTGTCAGACTATTGCTCTAGTTCGATCAGATTAACACCCCTGTCAATGTCATAGTTGATTGTGGGAAGGCTTGGCGTGAGCTCTGATTGTCTGTTAGAATTGAGGCAGGCTTGATCGGCTGAATATAATTAAAGGAGTATCAGCCTTGAAATATGCTCGGCTTGGACGTTCGGGTATGTCTGTTTCACGCATAGCGCTCGGGACAGCAACGTTCGGCGTTGCTCCACAAGAGGAAGAGGCAATCAAACTCGTGCATGCAGCGCTTGATCTTGGGGTCACTTATTTTGATTGCGCCAACACCTATGGCGATCAAGCCAGGTTCAATCGGCCCGGCGCCCCTCCTCATGATCAACGTCGTTCAGCTGAAGAAATACTCGGCACAGCGCTGGCAGGCAAAAGGCATAAGGTGATTATTAGCTCCAAGGTCATGGAGCCTGTGGGCGATGGGCCAAATGATCGGGGTCTCTCGCGTCGTCATATTATTCAGCAAGTCGAGCGCTCGCTTGCCCGCCTCAAGACGGATTATATCGACCTCTATTATATGCATCATCCCGATCCGACGACGCCGATCACATTTGACCGGATCATCTATTTGAACCCGGTCAGTTGATGAAGATGTGTTGTCAAAAAAAGGAGGACACCCACTAAAGCATATAATTTTATTTGACTGTAATCTTATATGTGCGTTTTATCATTTGGCCGGTGTCATTGATCACTTCCACGGTCATATAATCTTCTCCCTTATATCCCTTTTCAGAAGAATATTCGAGCACCTTGCCTAAGATTGACTTCCCATTGCAAGAGGTTCGCGGATTAGGTGAGGCGTAGGTCATTATGAGCTGTTGTTCGATTATTTTAGCTGATCCATGCTGCGGTTCAGTTGCTATTGAAACCTCCATCCAATCAGTCGGTGAGCAATTAAGCTTTGCAGCATAAAACTGATCAAAAGTTGATTTGCGACCTGAAATTGTGAACTTCTCATATGAAGTTTCACTGTTTATATTGTTAGGTAAATTTTGATTTCTCACAGTATCACTCGTTTGCGCAATACAATTATTCGACACAAATCCAAGGCTAGTGATAAAAATCAACATCGAGATTTTAGCATAGCTGCCTCCATAAAAATCGGACCAACTAAAACTGACAAGGAATTAAGTATAAGAAGTTATGAAATGAGACTCATCGTATCCAGAAATCCAGTTGCTTTTGATTAGCAGCCTCCAATAGATGGTCTTGTCATTATGATAGTTGATTATTTGGTTTGTATCCAGCATTGGTATCGCCCGCGATGCTAGTTGGCGATGCAAAGCCCGCCCCTACAGATCCCATGAGGACTCAGGGCGCAGGCGAACAGCAGAAAATCCAAAGCTCTGTGAGCTAGATGATCTCCAGCTAAGCACCAATAGATGCGTGATTTTTTCGCAATTGGCGCGCCGGGCAGAAAGAAACGGATAACTTATATCTTATTGAAATTTATAATCATATTAAAACCTCCCTGACAGATTACATCAAGGAAGAATGATGAGAACCTGTCATGGACAGGAAGTTGCAAATTCTCGATATCCGACTTTGACCATTCCTAGTTAGGCAATACGTCATGAATTAAAATTCGGCACGAGTTTGCTTCATTTTGTGACTGTTTCCCAAAACTTCATATTAAATAAAGCTGGCGCAAACTGTATCACTTATCGCATCAGCGGAATTGCAGCGCCTGCATCAATATCAAGCTCGACCTTTTGGCCAATAGCAAGAGCTTCCTCGCGGATCGGCGTGATGGTGAGAATTTCGCCAAAGGGGGCCGCCAATGTATATTCCCAGGCATGGCCGAGATAGACACGGCGCCGAACTTCAATCAAACTAGAGGCCGCCTTGCGTAAACGGATGCGATCTGGACGCAGCGCAATCGTGCGCGCATCCGGAGGGACGCGAACATCGCCAACTGGTATACTCACTCCATTTGCAACGAACATCGTGCGCCCGCCTTCAAAATGGAAAATACCGTCAATTAGATTGGATTCGCCAATAAAGTCGGCAAGGAACCGGCTGCAAGGCCGTTCGTAAAGTTCTTCAGGCGCACCCTCCTGCGCTATGACAGCATTATCCATGACGATTACCTTGTCGGAGACTGCAAGCGCTTCCTGCTGATCATGGGTGACATATAAGACTGTAAGTCCGAGCCTTTGCTGCAATTCGCGAATTTCATCTCTAACCTTGCGACGCAGCCGCGCATCAAGATTTGACAGCGGCTCGTCAAACAAAAGAACACGTGGTTCTAGAACGATCGCGCGCGCCACAGCGACACGTTGCTGCTGGCCACCCGAGAGTTCCGATGGAAGTCTAGATTCGAACCCGCTGAGGCCGAGAAGCGCCAGCTTCTCGCGTGCAAGGATCTGCGCATCCGCCTGTTTGACGCCAGAAGCAAGCGGGCCATACATGACATTCTCAAGCACATTCATATGCGGAAACAGAGCATAGCTCTGGAACACCATAGATACATCGCGCTCGGCTGCGCCCAATGCAGTGACATCTTCGTCACCGATAAAGATCTTGCCGCTGCTGGCGCGCTCCAGTCCGGCGACGAGACGCAATGTCGTGGTTTTGCCGCAGCCCGAGGGCCCCAGCAGCGTGACCAGCGTGCCTGCCTCGACTTCAAACGATACGTCATTGACAGCGCGAACTCCGCCATACAATTTTGACACATTCACAAAGCGGACAGATGCGGCGCGCGTCATCAGCGTGCTCCCAGGGTGACAGGGCTGGCGACAGCGCCGCGGCGACCAAGCTTGCGCTCGCCCACCAGCAACTGAATCGAAACGACCACCAGCAACATGAATAGGATTAGTAGCGACGAATAGGCAATCGCCAGTGGATATTCGCCTGCATCAACGCGGTTGACGATATAAGCAGTCGCCATATTGTAGCGTGCCGTGACCAGAAATACGATGGCACTGACTGCCGTCATAGCATGGACAAATGAAAACACCAGCGTCGCCACAATAGCATGCTTAAGCAATGGCAGGATCACCCGCCAGACTGTCGTGCCCGTACCGGCACCAAGGGTGGTGGAGGCTTCATCCAGCGATTTGTCGATTTGGCTGAGAGCGGCAAGTCCTGCACGTACGCCCACCGGCATGTTGCGGAACACGAAACAGATCACAAGGATCAGTCCGGTCCCAGCGATTTCGATCGGTGGCGTATTGAACGCTGCTATGTAGGCGACACCAATCACAGTGCCGGGTATTGCGAACGCCAGCATGGTAACAAATTCGAATGCCTCGCGACCAATGAAATTGTGCCTGCTAAGTACATAAGCGGTGAGAATGCCAATTAGAGTTGTAATCGGTGCCGCTAGTGCTGCCACTCCAACTGTGACAAAAAACGAATCCCAAGCGGAGCCTGAGAAGAACAGGCCAGAGTTGGTGCTTTCAATCGAAAAGCCGGTCATGAAATGCTTGAAGGTCGGCGTCATTGCGCCGCGCCCAATATCCGTCACAAAACCGCCAACGGCGATAACGCCATAGAGCACGATCGTCAGGATCACCCAAGGAATGACAACACCGAGCGCGGCGCGGCGAACATTCTTTGGCAAAGGCGGAGGCAGACCATTGTCGCCCTTGCCAGTGACAGTCACAAAGGACTGCTTGCCGAGCCACATGGATTGCGTCCAAAAAGCTGAGAGCGTCATTGCCAAAAGGATCAGTGCCAGAATGGCAGCGCGACCAGGATCATTCTGCGCGCCGGCGACTGCGAAATAGATTTTGGTCGACAAAACCTCGAACGAGCCGCCAAGTACAACCGGATTACCAAAGTCGGCAAGGCTTTCGACAAAGCCCAGCAGGATCGAGGCTGCAACGGCTGGACGCAGCAGCGGCCACGTCACGGTGGAGAAGGTCCGCCAGCGACTAGCTCGCAAGGTCTGCGCCGCCTCCTCTAGCGAGGGTGCTATGCCCTGCAAAGCGCCACGCAGAATCATATAGGACAGCGGCGTCTGCGAAAGCACTTGCGCGATGAGAACACCCGGCAGACCATAAATCCAGCGTGAGCGCGGTATAAAAAAATAAGTGTCGAGGAGTGTCGTGATTACCCCAGTGCGACCAAACAAAACTACAAGAGCCATAGCTATAACAAAAGGCGGCGTTATGATTGGCAAAATCGACAGCGCATCGAATATGCGAGTGTTTTTAAGGCCGCCGCGCTGAGCCAGCAGAGCAAATGCCAATCCAAGCAAGGTTGAAAGTAGCCCAGCGAGCGCGCCTAGAAGAAACGAGTTGAGGACGACGCCACAGCTCCTGTCGGAATAGAAACAATCCGTCGCCCAAATGTCGCGTGCTGTGAAACGCTGAAAAGCCAGCATGGGATCGAACGCACCTGTCCGATCGAAAAACGCCGCGAGCAGCGCCTGAACTACCGGGAACAGCACGAACAGCACAACTGCGGCAAAGATAGAGACCGTCGTGGTTGCGACCCAGCGATCAGCCTTGAATGCACCAGCGGCAGCTAACGCCCGCGCACCTTGCCAGACCAGAGCGGCACCGACGACAGCAGCACCAAACCCCAGCGCCAGAGACGGTTGGCCTATAGGAAAAAAACCATAGGCAAAGAGCCAGAATAATCCGAAAGCCGCGCAAGCCACCCGCAGGCGCGCCGTTGCATAACCGCCACGCGCCAGCACTGCTGCCAAAATGGATGCCAGAATCGGCAAGGCGATCAGCCAGCGGCCCGCAAAAGTCCACGCCAAGCCACTTCGCGCATCTCCGACGAAAGCCCAGGGCGTAAATACAAAACAGGCGGCGGCCGAAGCGGCCGCCGCCATGTCAATTATTCCTGTGTCAGCACTACGGCGACGCACGATCACTTAACTCCCGCGATGCAGGCTTTACGCAGGTTTCAACGCTTGGGCGCGTTGCGAACTTCTGCGTCCCATTTTGAGAGAAGACGCGTGCGCTCGGCCGAAGAGCCATATTTCGCGAAATCATAATCAATCAACTTGATCTCGGAGAGCTTGGGAGCCTGAGCTGGAACCGGCGCTGCTTTATTCGACGGTACCTGATAGGCCTTGGCTTCTGCGCCAATTGCTTGCGCTTCTGGTGTCAGCGCCCAGTCGTAGAACTTCTTTGCATTGTCGAGGTTCTTGGCGCCTTTGATGAGCGACATAGAGCCAATTTCATAGCCAGTTCCTTCGCAGGGCGAGACAACCTTGACTGGTGCGCCATTGACGGCCTCGGTGACTGCGTCGTGCATGAATGTGATGCCGATCACGGACTCACCTGTTGCCACGGCGCGGGCTGGTGCTGCGCCGGTCTTGGTGTATTGGTTGACGTTCTTGTGCATCGCCTTGAGATAATCGAAGGCTTTTGCTTCGCCCATCAACTGAACCATAGTGGCTAGCATATTGTAAGATGTGCCCGAAGCATTCGGATCAGCGACCTGCACTTCGTCCTTGTAATCGGCCTTGGTGAGGTCCGCCCAACATTTGGGCTCAGGCAATTTACGCTTGGCGAGCTGGTCCACATTGAAAGAGAAGCCGAGGCCGCCAGCGTAAATGCCAACAGTGCGGTTCTTTGAGGTTTCTGCTTGCTTAAGCGCCCAAGGCTGAAGGTCCTTCAGCAAGGGTGACACATAAGTTTCGGTCAGTCCTTCCTCGGCCGATTGCAGATGGGGGTCTCCAGTACCACCCCACCAAATGTCAGCGCGCGGGTTCGAGGCTTCGGCCTTGAGTTGCGCATAGATCTCACCGGCGGATTTGCGAGTCATCAGTACTTTGATGCCGGTCTTGCGCTCGAACGCCTGCATCATTGGACGGCACCATTCTTCCTGCACGCCGCAATAAACAACAACTTCCTGCGCCATGGACGATGCGGGAACCATAGCAATTGCTGCGAAAGCACTTGCACCTAGGATTGCGAGTTTGTTGACTACCTTCATTGGATCCTCCAAAATTCTGTTTTATTGAATAAAACCTTAAGACTAGCGCTTCATGCCTGTCAATTGGCCGAAGGCGGGGCATTGGCTATGCCGCTGGCTTCGCGGATAACCTCCCAAAGATTGGGCGCGGTCGCCAGAATTGGATTACCTTTCTCAAGCCAGTCGCCGGAAAAGAATTCATTGATCCGCGCACCGGCTTCCTCAGCTATCAGGAGCGCAGCTGCAGCATCCCAGGAATTGATATGCAGTTCTGCATATCCATCCGTGCGACCAGCAGCCACTTGAGCGAGACCTAATGCTCCAGATCCGCTGCGTTTTACATGCGCACCAAGTTCGTAGAGCCTTTCTACGGCTTCAATGTAGAGGCGAGTCGGCATTCGAGTCGACCAGCCAAATTCAACTACTGAACGTCGGATGTCGCGCGTTTCGGCAGCACGAATGGGCTTTCCATTCAGGGTCGCACCTTGTCCGCGCCGCCCCAGATAGGTCTCGCCTATCGAGGGGGCATGAATAATGCCAAGTTCAGGTCTGCCAGCCGCCACGAAGCCGATCGATATGCACCATTGCCGATCACCGCGGGCAAAATTGGCGGTGCCGTCAATTGGATCAATGATCCATAACCGATCAGTCCCGCCGCCGCCCATCTCCTCGCCCATAACAGAATCATCCGGAAAGGCCGCGGCTATCTGCTTTCGAAAAAGGACTTCAACAGCATGGTCAGCTTCGGTGACAAAGTCCTGCGCGCCTTTCATCTGGGTATTGAGGGAACCCTGATCAGCGAAATAGCGTGAGGCGAGTTCACCCAGTTCCTGCGCCATGCCAGACATGGCAAGAAAGCGCAGGCTCAGCTCCCGATCACTCAGCGGTATGGACAATCCTTATCCTCCCAGCCGAACAGGCGCGCCCGAACGGACGGATTGCGTGGCAGCGTCCGCCAGCAATTGCGCCTTCAGACCATCCTCACCGGAAGGAGAAGGTGGCTTGCCGGAGGACATAGCATCGAGAAAATGATCAAGCTCAGCCCGGTAGGCCGCAGCATAGCGCTCCAAAAAGAACGGCAGCACTGGATCGCTGCGGAACCCTTTTGCATCAGCGAATTCCACTGTTGTTAGCGGCACGTTCTGAGCTCTTAGCATGCCAAGGGAGCCATGGACTTCAAAACGCTGGTCGTAGCCATAAGTAGCGCGTCTGGAATTGGATATTTGGGCAATCTTACCCGTAGCTGTCTTCAAGAGCACCGCCGCAGTATCAACATCGCCCGCTGCGCCGATGGCGCTGTCAACAAGACTAGACCCCACAGCATGCACCTCGATCGGCTCTTCTCCAAGAAGAAAGCGAGCCATATCAAAGTCATGTATCATCATGTCACGAAACAATCCGCCCGAACGTGCAATATAGGAGACTGGTGGAGGGGCTGGATCACGTGACAAAATAGTGACGAGCTCAACTTGACCGATGTCGCCTGCGCGGATGCGCCGCTCAGCTGCAGCGAAATTGGGGTCGAACCTTCTGTTGAATCCAATCATCAGCGGGCGGCCTGATGTGCTCACCTGCTTCAGGCAGGCAACGATCCGCGCCGATGAAAGGTCTACGGGCTTCTCGCAGAAGACCGCCTTGCCTGCCGCCATGCAGGCTTCGATCAGATCTGCATGTGTGTCTGTCGGCGAACAGATAAGAACTGCATCAATCTCACGGCTGGCAACGATGTCCTGAACCTGCGAAACTTTGGCTCTACATTCATCGGCAAGAGATTTTGCCGATTCTGGAATGGCGTCTGCGACAGCTATCAGCTCAGCTTTGCCGGAAGCGACGACATTGTGGCCGTGAATGCGACCGATGCGTCCCGCGCCCAAGAGTCCTACCCTAATCAACGCACTTCTCCCCCGTAATCATCTCATTAATAAAGATAACACACTTTTCGGCAAGGCCCTGTTCTGGTTTAATCCCTGCACAACTGACTGGAGTGGGTAAAAATGGATCGCGGCGCGCGTCTGGACGGCAAAATAGCAATAGTGACAGGCGGCACACAGGGGCTTGGCGAGGCGATTGCGACCCTATTCGCTGAGAGCGGCGCCGCGGGACTCGTTATTTGTGGGCGCAACGCCAACAAGGGCAAAGAAGTGCGGGCAAAGCTGCAGGAGCTCAATGCAAAGGCGATTTTCATTGAAGCAGATCTGTCGAATCTTGAGGCTGCGCAAGCCGTCGTTGCAGTGACGGATCGTACCTTTGGCCGCGTCGATGTTCTGGTCAACGCCGCCGGTTTGACCGATCGCGGTGATATCCTCGACACGACGCCAGAGCGTTACGATGAGATATTCGCTGTCAATACGCGAGCGCCTTTTTTCCTCATGCAGGGCTGCTGCCGTATCATGGTGCGCGAAAAGATTGCTGGCTCGATCATAAATATCCAGTCCATGTCTGCCCATGGCGGGCAGCCATTCCTGACAGCCTACAGCGCCAGCAAAGGCGCGCTGGCGACCATGACGCGAAATGTAGCGCATTCGCTGGTCAAGCATCATATTCGTGTCAATGGCCTAAATGTCGGCTGGATGCACACGCCGGGCGAAGAGCGCGTAATGCGAACTTATCATGGCGCGCAGGATGGCTGGGTCGAGGAAGCTGCGCGCACGCGGCCTTTCGGTCGGTTGATCAATCCGCGCGAGATCGCCCGTGCTTGCGCCTATCTTGCATCGGATGAATCCGGCTTGATGACAGGATCAAACATCGACTTCGATCAGACCATTGTCGGCGTTGGCGCCGATCCTCTGGAGCCCTGAGACGAATGGCCATTTCGCCGCCTGAGCTTGATCTCATAGCTATCGGACGATCGTCGGTCGATCTCTATGGCCAGCAGATTGGCGCAAGACTCGAGGATATGTCGAGCTTTTCTAAAGCTGTCGGGGGATGCCCGGCGAATATTGCTATTGGTACGGCGCGGCTTGGCCTGAAATCTGGTCTCATAACGCGCGTCGGCGATGAGGCGATGGGTCGTTTCATCCGCGAACAATTACAACGTGAAGGCGTTGATGTGCGCGCCGTTCACACGGATCCGGCGCGAATGACGGCGCTGGTCCTGCTGGGCGTGCGGGATGACCACCAGTTTCCGCTTATCTTCGTGCGGGAGAATTGCGCAGATGCGGCTCTTGATGAAAGCGATATTCATCCTGACTTCATCGCCACTGCAGCTGCCATTGTTGTCACCGGAACTCAC
>OMIJ01000037.1 GCA_900299065.1 Hyphomicrobiales bacterium | reverse complement strand
GCTACCAGAGGTGCGCCGACCTTTGTCTTATCCCCGTCAACAACCATCAACACATCGTTGAAGGTGACGGAAGCACCTGCGTCACCCGCAAGATGCATGATTGTAATCGTATCCTCGGCGGCGACCTTATATTGTTTGCCACCGGTTTTAATGACTGCGAACATCGTTTTCTCCGTGTTCAAACCCGTCTCTTCCCAATCTTGCGATCCGGCGGACGGCTTTTTGGCAGATGGAACCAGTACTTCGTTCTTTTGAGAGATCTGGGGATCAGAACGACCAAAAGAAAAGGGCGGCCTGCGCCGCCTCGAAGCCCGCATTCCTTACAGGAGAGGGGAAGGGTGAGTCAATGTTTATCGCAAGTTTCTGAGGATAAGGCCTATTTCGGCGCCCATTGCGAAATCGCCATCAAAACCAGCGCCTGATTGAGTGGATCGGTGCCATTTTTGGTCAGATTGACCGCCTCCTGAAAGCGGCCGGCCTGCGCCAGGCCTTCGGCAAAGACAGGTGCAATCGCATTTTGCACGGATCTGGGCAGGGTCTGCGCCTTGGCCAAAGCCTCATTCACACTGGCCTCGGCAGCTGAATTTCGCGCAGTGCGGGCCTGGGCCCTAGCAATGGCAATCAGATCAAGCGCCTGGATCAAGGCGGGGGTAGCGGCGCTTTTCTTTTCAATAGTCTTTTGAATCAGCGTGTTGGCATCTGAGGTCAGGCCGGAGCGATATTCCGCAATGGCCAGCTCCATCAATGTTTCAATGCGCAGATTTTGCTCTCTTGCAAAGCCTGCTGCTTTGAGAATCGTGCGCTTGGCATCGGGGATCTGGCCATCATCCATCTGGCCATTGGCGAGGCGCGGCAAAAGCTCGGCCTCGGCCGCGGCACCTTTTTGCGCGATAAAGCTGGCAGCATCCTTCGACTTACCCGAGCGCACCTGCTCATCGACAATGCGACGGGCAAGATCAGCACTGGTCCAATAATCAGATCCAGCTTTATCGAACAGGCTTGAGAGTGATTTTTGCAAATCCCAAGCCTGATCGACCTGGCCAAGGAGGGTCAAAGAGCCCGTCAAGCTTTGCAAGGTCAGAAGAGCCTGTTCAGGTGATGCCGAGGCGGCCATATCCAATGCAGCTTTTTGCGCGGCCTCGATGGATTTGCGCGCTTCATTGGATTGGCCTGCCATGAATTGCAAACGTGCAAGGCCACTGAGACCATAGGCTCTGGCGAAGGCATCGTCCTTATACGCATTCAGATCGGCGGAGCGAGCCAATTGCTGAGCCCGCCCGATGAGGCAAGCGCGATGCGGATTATCCTGACAAGAGGGCCAGGCTTCCGTTGCAATAGCATCGCTCAAACCATCGAGCGACAAGGAGCCAATCGCCTGACCTTGCGACAATTGCTTGGCAAGATTTGAGGTTGGAAACTTGGCGATGATTTGTTGCAGACGATCTTGCGCAGATTGCAGGGAACTGAGCCGCTCATCACCGGATTGAGTTTGCGCGCGATCAAAAAACTGCTGTGCCTCAGCCATAACTTTCTTGGCCTGATCATCCGCACTGGGTGAACAGGCGAGCAAGGCCGCACAGAGGGCTCCGACAAGAAAAGATGAAAGTTTTATCTTGCGCATGAGCCCTCGTGTATTCGTCTGATCAGGAAGCCAGCTGGCGGATCACATAGGGCAGAATACCGCCATGCTTGAAATAACCCAGCTCATCTTGTGTTGCGATCAGGCAATTGAGCTTCACGCTCTTGGTCTGACCATCGGCATAGCGAATATCCATCGTCATTTCTTGACGCGGCTTCAGGCTATCACCAAGGCCCAAAATGGTGATTTCTTCATCACCCTTCAGATTGAGCGTAGACCAGGTTGTGCCCGGCTTGAAGCTCAAGGGCAGCACGCCCATGCCAACAAGATTGGAGCGGTGAATACGCTCAAAGCTCTGCGCCACAACAGCGCGCACGCCCAAGAGGCGCGTGCCCTTAGCAGCCCAATCGCGCGAAGACCCATTGCCATATTCTTCCCCTGCGAAGATCACCAAAGGCACATCTGCCTTTTGATATTTCATCGAGGCATCATAAATCGACAGACGCTCGCCACTTGGATAATGCACTGTATTGCCGCCTTCAGGCACATTGCCATCAGCGCCTTTCATCATGTGATTTTTGATGCGGATATTAGCAAAAGTGCCGCGCATCATCACTTCATGATTGCCGCGACGCGCGCCATATTGGTTGAAGTCCTGCTGACGTACCTGACGCTCTGACAACCATTTGCCTGCAGGCGAACTTGCCTTGATTGAACCAGCCGGAGAAATGTGATCGGTGGTGATCTTATCGCCAAAAATGGCAAGGATGCGCGCCTTTTCGATCTCCTTGACTGGCGGCGGTGTCATGGTCATGCCCTCAAAATAGGGCGGGTTCTGCACATAGGTTGAGCCCATATCCCATTTGTAGGTTTCACCACCGGGCGCACGAACCTTGCGCCAATTGGTATCACCCTTGAACACATCGGCGTAACGATCCTTGAAGATCTTTTTAGTGACGAATTTGCGGATGAAAGTATCAATCTCTTTCGAGGTCGGCCAGATATCGCGCAGATAAACCGGCTTGCCCTTTTTGTCATTGCCGATGGGCTCGCTCGTCAAATCCTTGGTCACTGAACCTGCCAGAGCATAAGCAACAACCAGCGGCGGCGAGGCGAGATAATTGGCCTGCACATCCGGGCTCACGCGGCCTTCGAAATTGCGATTACCTGACAGAACGGCTGCAGCAATGAGGCTATTTTCATTGATCGATTTTGAAATC
>OMIJ01000036.1 GCA_900299065.1 Hyphomicrobiales bacterium | reverse complement strand
GGGCGTTATGTGCTGACCGTTTGTGTGATGATTATCGTTTATCTGAAGTTCACCTGGTGGGCGACAGATTGGCGCATTGGCATTCGCCGCGCCGTCAATGAGAGCGATACAGATGCCAATGTGAAAGCGATCGACTCTCTGCTCAATTATGAAACAGTGAAATATTTTGGCGCTGAAATTCGCGAGGCGCAGCGCTATGACAAATCCATGGAGCGCTATGAGCGCAACAGCACGTCAAGCTATGTCTCGCTGGCTCTGCTTAATTGCGGGCAGGGCTTCATCTTCTCCATGGCACTCATGGTGGTCATGATCCTGTGCGTGATGGGGATCAGGGACGGACGCAATACGCTGGGCGATTTTGTGCTGATCAATGCCATGATGATCCAGCTTTATCAGCCGCTCAATTTCATGGGCATGGTCTATCGTGAGATCAAACAGGCCAATATTGATATTGAGTCCATGTTCCAGATCCTTGGCCAGAATCCAGAAATTCAGGATAGGCCCAATGCGCTCCCCCTTGTGATCACCAAGGGGGATGTGGCATTCGACAATGTGCATTTTGCCTATGATGTGAAGCGGCCCATTCTCAAGGGTATTTCGTTCACGGTGCCGGCTGGCAAGACAGTTGCTTTGGTTGGCCCCTCTGGCGCTGGCAAATCAACCATTTCGCGTCTGCTGTTTCGCTTTTATGAGCCCCAAGCAGGGCGGATCACCATTGATGGTCAGGACATTCGTGACGTTACCCAGCGCTCCTTGCGTGATCAGATCGGTATGGTGCCTCAGGATACTGTGCTGTTCAATGATTCAATTGGTTATAATATTCGCTATGGCCGCTGGGATGCGAGCGATGCCGAGATCGAAGAGGCCGCTTGTCTGGCGCAGATTGATGGCTTCATCAAAACCGTTCCAGGCGGCTATTCAGCTCAAGTTGGCGAGCGGGGCCTCAAACTCTCTGGCGGCGAGAAGCAGCGTGTTGCGATTGCCAGAACCATTCTCAAATCTCCGCCCATTCTCTTGCTCGATGAAGCAACGTCGGCGCTTGACAGTTTCACCGAGCGGGAAATTCAAAGCGCATTGGATCGAGTCTCTAAAGGGCGCACAACTCTTGTGATCGCTCATCGATTGTCAACGATCATCAATGTCGATGAAATTCTGGTGCTTGATAGCGGAGACATTATTGAGCGTGGCACACATGAGCAATTGCTCGCCAAGGGCGGTGTTTATTGCGCTATGTGGCGCCGTCAGCGCGAGGTGGATGCAGCGCAGGAGACTTTGCGCCGCGCCGAGGAAGAAGAACATATGGCCAGAGTTTGAGCGGGCTGTAGTCTTTCGTTTAATCTCATTCTAAAGAATGGCCTTGGTGATCCTCATCAAGGCCATTTTGATGTCGCGCACTGTCTTGGTGGCGAGATCACCCTTAATCAATCATTTGTATTGGGGGTAACAATTACTCGCCATTGCAGCCCTTGATCCATTGTCCAGATCTGCATGCGGCTGATTTGCGCATTGGTCGCCCAGCTCTTGTAATCAGAATAGTTCTGAAAATAGGGCTGATATTGGAGGGGGTCTACATCGGGCCCAAAACTAGACATGCCAGAAAACATGGGCGGGATTGAGGCTTCCTTGGCATTGGCCGTAGCAAGATCAAAGGCCGCCAGCAGTCCCATGCTGGTTAAACACAGGCCCAGGAGTGAGGTGAGGGGAGAGATCATCTTGATTTTTATCATGGCGCATTCTCCGGTGAGGAAGAGTAAGGCAAGTCCATTTGCCCCTCTCAGGAAGCGCGCAGAGGTGAGGTAAGTAAAGCTAATTATTTTTTAAAATATTAATCTAAGTTATTGAATTAAGTTGAAATACTTAGTTTTTATCAGCCTGGAGTGCACATCGATCTCAACTCGGCTCTGTCTTGAGGACGGGGCCGAATATCACGCTTGTCAGTCGGGGCAGGCTGGGTTGGTGACAAGTGCTGCGAAGAATGCGACAAGCTTGCCTGATCAGGAGAAGCGGTTCGCATCATGTCCATTCTTGACAGTATAGAGAAGCAATTCGTCCCCATTCATCGCGCGGGTTATCCCTTCATTGCGGCCTTTGCCCTTGGCGCGATTGTGCTAGGACTGATCTGGTCCCCTTTGGGCTGGATTGGCGCCATTTTGACAGTTTGGTGTGTCTATTTCTTCCGTGATCCGATACGCGTGACGCCGCTTGAAGAGGGCTTGGTCATTTCACCGGCAGATGGTTATGTCTGCTCAACGGGTTTGTTTGTGCCGCCCGCCGAACTTGAACTTGGCGACGAGCCCATGCAGCGCATCTCCGTCTTTATGTCGGGGTTTGATTGCCATGTGAATCGTGCGCCCATGACGGGCCTTATTCGTAAGATTGCCTATAAGGAAGGTTTATTCGTTAATGCCGATCTGGATAAGGCGAGTGAACAGAATGAGCGCAATGGTTTTGTCATCGAGACAGATCAGGGTGTGATTGGAGTGGTACAAATTGCCGGGTTGATTGCACGGCGTATTTTGTGTTTCTCGCGTGTGGGTGATCAGGTGGGTGTGGGGGAGCGCATTGGTCTGATCCGGTTTGGATCGCGTGTTGATGTTTATCTACCTGCGCATGTTGAGCCTTTGGTCGGCTTGGGGTCGCAAGCTGTGGCAGGTGAAACTGTGCTGGCGGATTTGCGGACAAGTGGCAATGCGCGCTTGCATCGTAGTGCGTGAATTCCAGCCATACTGGATGTGGATTATAAAAAATGAGCCCCGATCATTTGTCGCAACATGATCAAATCGCCCAGGCTGCTCAGCCTAAACGGATGCGGCGGTTTCGCCTTATTCCC
>OMIJ01000035.1 GCA_900299065.1 Hyphomicrobiales bacterium | reverse complement strand
TGGCTCCTCAATCGTAATCTTCCCGGTAAAGGGCATTTGTCCTAAAAGCGCCCGCACCAGACTAGTCTTGCCGCCCCCATTGGGACCAACAATGGCATGCACCTGACCACCGCCTAGAGTGAGCGAAACATCGCTCAAAATATCCTGCGCACCCAATTGCAAATGAACGTGCGAAAATTGCAAGGATGGTCCCACCATTACTTACTCTCAAGCGCCCGCGCCAAAGTCTCAATATTCTGGCGCATCTCAACTTCGAATTTATCAGCCGTGAATGGACCGTCTGTGATATGCGACAAAGTATAGACGCGCACACCCGTCTCGCGTTGCACGGTTTCTGCCAGATTGCCGCCAAAATATTGTTCTGCGAATATGACTGAAACATGAGCTGCCTTAATGTCAGCTATGGTTTGCGCCAATTGCTTGGCTGTGGGGGCGACGCCATGGCGCGGCTCAACAACGGCTGATATGCGAAGGCCAAATTCTTGAAACAGATAATCATACCCTGCATGCATGGTCGCGGCACGAAAATCATCCCTAGAATGAGCGGCGATCTGCTGCATGAATTGCGCCCGCAATTGCCGAATTTTGATGGCATAATCGCGGCCATTCTTGCGATAGGCTTCGGCATTTTGTGGCTCGATCTCACCTACCCTCCGCGCAATCTCATAGACCTGCTGAATTGCCGCATTAGTTGAGATGAATGTATGAGGATTGACAACTTTTTCGCCCCCCTGATCGCCGCCAATGGGGATCAAAGCAACACTGGCATTAGCATAAATCAACGGCAGCTTGTCTTTGCGCCCGGATGCCTCAATGATTTTGAAGATGAACTCATCATGGCCAATGCCATTAACAACGATGACATCAACATCCAAAGCGCGCTTGATATCCTCAGCCTGCGGCTCATAGCCATGCGGATTGACCTCGCCGGGAATGATCGGCACGACATCCGCCTTATCGCCAACAATGTTTTTCACAAAGCTGTAATAGGGATGCAAAGTCACCCCGATCCGTAAACGTGCTTGCGCAAGATCGGCTTGCACACAACAGATCATCAGGCCCAGAAGAACCGCAACCAGAACTCTCAACCGGCCAATGCGCACAAGCATTCTACGTACCCTTCAGACGCATGAATTCATCTGCACCGCTATAGACAATCACTTGCTTCCAACCAGCAGCAACGAGCGATTCAGCTTTGGTGGTATCCGGAACTTTGCCATTGGGATCACGATTGATCCAAATATCAATCTGATTGGCATAAGCGGCGCCCACATGCCTGTGCCGGAACAACAGCAAATAGGCCGATTGCCCGGGGCGATCTCCGCTAGTGCCTAGATAGCCCGTATCGCCGCCATCTTGATAGCTGGCAGCGCGGATCAATTTCCAATTCACGCTACCATGCAATTTCCAGAATTCATCTTTATAGAAAGGTGCAAGCAGAATAGTGTCCAATTCCTCAGCAGAGGGCCAATCGCCAAAATCAGAATTCATATAGCCGATTTCTTCACCTGCCACGATCAGCGCGGAATGAATCGCCTGATCATCGACACCCAGACCGGAGAAAGAATTAACCTGCCAATCGAGTAAAGGGGCCTGCTTGGCAGCGTCATCACGCACCCAGCCATAAACAATCGCGCCACAGGCAATCACAACGATCAGGATCCAGACAATCCATGTTTCCTGGCGATTGGCGGATTGCGGAGAACGGATCGTGTAAGCTGTCATTTTATGTCGGTTGCCTCGACCCAGATGACCGCATCTTGTGATAATTTCTTGCCCTTATAGCTTTTCACGGGCCCCACATTCAGCGCAGCTATGCCCCAAAATCCTGCTTTAGGCAGAGCCACAGCAAAAGCCCCCGTCGCATCCGCCCTGATACTCTGTGGCCCGAGGGCCGGGTGAGGCGCATTGATCTGCGCTTCGCCTATCCAGGCTTTGCTGGCAAGATCGGGTTTGCGATTGATATATTCAACTTCGACTTCGGCAAACGGAACAGGACGGCCTTTACTGAGCACGACACCACGAAACAAACCGCCGACATAATTGGCATAGGGCTTGTTCAGCGGGCGTATCTCAGCAGGCAGCCCCATCACCTGATCCCAATTGCCCGGCACGCCACCGACATTGACAATGGTCTTGGTGAATTGCTGGATATATTTATCTTCTTCTTTCTCCAGATAGGGCTCCGGCTGAAGGACAAATACATAATCACCCAGCGAGCGCATTTGCGCCGATGGCAAGCTCGCTTTATAGGCCGCCACAGGCTCTTTTGCAGAACCCAGCCAATCGATTTTTTCAAGCTGCTTGATCAGATCAACCTTTTCAGGCTTATTATCGCCTCTTTGCTTGACCACAAAGAAAGCCTGTGGCGCACCCATTTGCATGGAGGGCTGACCATAAAACGGATGGGTGAAAATCGCCAAAAGATCGAGCGGTCCCGAATTGGCCATGCGCAAGGACGAGCCAGGATAAAGCATCTGGAAATGCGCCTGTGCAGGCACGGTTGCGGCAAGGCTTAGCCCAGCTATCATCAACAATTGTCTTACCAGACGCGCCATATTCCCTGCCCCCTCACATATTTATTTAGGCAATTATCTTTATGCCTTTGTGCCTTGCGGCCTCAATTCTCTAGGTCGCTACTGTCAAACACGGCCCGATGCCCGGGATCGCCGACAAATTCGACGAGAAAATCCCCCTCCGGCTTTTTGAACGTGTAGGAGGAATCGCGCCCGAATTTATTCTCTAGAATAAGTCTTTTATTGGGCATCATGACCCGAATAGTCTGACCCGCGGAGGCCGCGCCATCACTATAGCCTGCCTCGCAGGTAATCGTGCCGTCTTTATTGTCAAAACAGGAGATGATGGGATCATGTGCGAAAGCTGGCGAGGCAATCATCACCGCTATGAAGGGCAGGATAATTTTCAAAGCCAGCCCATCGC
>OMIJ01000034.1 GCA_900299065.1 Hyphomicrobiales bacterium | reverse complement strand
GGTTTATACGAAATAAAAAATTGATCTGAAATTTAATTTTTAAAATCTCAGCCGTTCTTAATGAAGATGAGGAGTTAGGCCACCAGTTTGTGTCTCTGAATTCAGTCAAGAGGATGAGTACATCTACCTATTTTGAGGTCAATCTCTTCCCTATGGAAGTCAATCTCTTGGGTGATGGAGTAAATCTTAGTGATTGTCTTGACCTTTCTGGGGGTAGTGGTGCAAATTAACGGGGTCATATTTTGACTGCCCTTCAGCAGAAAGACGACGGCATGAACCTGCCGGCCATAATTAAGCCTGGCCCCCCAGAGGTCAAACCCGAAGACGCCAAGTCATTGGCGCAGGGTAAGAGCATGGCTCAATCCCAAATCGTCCAAGACGGCGAATTTGTGGAGGAAGATCCTCCAATTGATATCATTATTAATTCAACCCAAATCAAAGAGCGGATCATTGATTATCTGGGCGCGGTGCTTGCCCGGTGCTGGGTTGACCGGAGCCTGCTGGACAAGATTGAGGCCAATCCGCATCAGGCTCTGCGCCATATTGGCATATTGCTGCCCCCTGAGATCGACGTAAAGGTTGAGCGGGCCAATCAGCAAAGGCCACGCTTGGTCATTTATGAATATAATGCCGAGCGCACTATGCGCACCCGGGTATGCTATCTGCAATTAATGATGATGGCCGGCAAATAGCCCTGCCCTTCACTTTTGCGCATATACCCAGCCAGCTTCAACCAGGTGCACTCTCTCTGGCTTTAATTGCCAAGCTATGATCCTGCGCTCAAGGGCTTGGGGCAAAAACTCACCTGTCAAATGATCAAGCCAAGCTCCCGTCAAGCCATAATCCATGAGGAGGCTCTTGCCGTCTGGCCTTGAGGAATAAATCCGAATGGGCAAATCCCGCCGCAGCGGCGCCGAGTAAAGATCATGGAAGCTGCCCCAATCCTTATTGGATAGGACATATTTCATTTGGCTCAGCACATATTTGACATGCTCTTCTGAGTGATTTTGTAAAAAAAACTGACCAGCCACATTACAAAATAATATCAGGGGATCCTCTAAACCCATCAACTGGCCCTGAGGATCAGCAAAGAAATCAGCCCTCCGCCAAGACACTTTGACCTTGGCGCGCCGCAAGGCTTTGCCATGCACTAAATTGAACAGAATTGGGGCGAGAGGATCTGGATCAATACAAATGATTTGCTTGTAATTGATAAGGAACTCATCACTCAGGCACCAGCCAGCGCTGGGCCCAATGAGCACGAGGTTAGTATGATGTTTGGAATTAATCTGAGGGGCAGAGCCTAGAAAATCTTTGATGTTCTCGCGAAAGGGCCGCCAAAGCCGGTAACGAAATCGCAAGGCCCGCGCGTGCCAAATCAGCCCGCCAGTAATATTAAACAGCCCAGAGAGACTGCTTATTTGCATTCACTAAGCCCGCGCGCTCCATAGGGAGAGTTTTTTCCATCCGGACAGGGCTTTGGATATTGCGTATTTGCGGGCGCATAAAAACCAGGCGGCGAGGGCTTGCAGCGATTGCCGGCAGGATATGTGCCCGGCTCACAATGTGGCATGGCATTGCCTGTCAAACTGCTTGGCTTTGGGGGCGCGGCAGGCTTGTCTTCTGGCTTGGGCTTGGGCGGTGCCTCATTGGCAAAGCCCTCCAGAGGAGCAAGGGCCAGAGCCAGAGCAAAGATTAAGGTTAAGCTTGGAAGTTTCACGTGAGACAACATGGATCAAACTCCAATATATCAACCACCCGTGTAATGAAGCGTAATACTGATGCGGCGATTGCGCGGATCAGACTTGTCAGCCGGATTGAATGGATCCGTATCGGCAACACCCTCAATCTTCATCACGCGATCGCTGGCAACGCCGTTTTTCTCGAGCATTTGCCGAGTAATATCGGCGCGCTCAGCTGAGAGCATCCAATTGTTTTTTCCCGCGCCCGCATTAGCAAAGGGAATGCTATCGGTATGGCCACGTATGGTCACCTTGTTAGACATGCCCGCAACGGACTTTGAAATCTCATCAATCAGGGCTTGTGATTTCGGCGCCAGTTTTGTGGTGCCCAGACCAAACATAGAGAAGTCCGCCTTGTCGATGACCTCAATGCGAAGGCCCTCTTTCTCACGCACAATGCTGACTTGCCCCGCCAGATTGGCCAGAGCGCTATTGGCCATCATTTTTTCTTTGAGATCTGTTTCGAGCTTGGCAAAATTTTTATCATCCTGCTCTTGAGCAATCTTCTGCTTTTGCTCTTCGGTCAATTGATCCGCTGTCGGTCCCTTGCCGGCCTTATCCTGCGCATCGGGGCCTTTGCCAGCATTACTCTGTGCGTCAGGACCATTGCCGGCAAATTCAGTTTTCTGCGGCCCCTTGCCGGCGTCCTTATCTTTTTCCGATCCCTTGCCATCATCATTGGCATCGGTTGGATCTCGCGGCGGCTCAAGATCAAGGACAGAGGTTTGCGAGGCGGCATTGGGCATGCCTTCAGGATCCATAATGGACCGGCCACCCAAAATACCATTCGACCCTGCCATCTGACCTGATTGGATTAGAGACTTTGGTGTTGGCTTGAAATAATCAGCAATACTTTTGCGTTTGGCTTCACTGGTTGCACCCAGAAGCCACATCAAAAGAAAGAAGGCCATCATGGCCGTCATCATGTCAGCAAGAGCGATCTTCCAAGCACCACCGTGACCGGCAGCCTCATCGCCTTGAACTTTTTTGATGATGATGGGCGCAGGCAGAGCTGCTTCTGCTGCCTTTTTCGCGTCATCCTTCTTCGCCGCAGCCACGATTATTTACCTCGTAGGCCGTCGAAGACTTCGCCGAAGCTGGGCTGATTATGTTCGCCAATTGCAACACGCGCCGCCTCAATCACTAAAGGCTGGGGATGACCATGCAAGGAGGCAAC
This sequence comes from Hyphomicrobiales bacterium, assembly GCA_900299065.1. Lineage (GTDB taxonomy): Bacteria > Pseudomonadota > Alphaproteobacteria > Rhizobiales > Beijerinckiaceae > Terripilifer. Next base: position 29 of record OMIJ01000034.1, on the reverse strand, counting down.
GATGAGTTGCTTAATCACATGATACATTT
>OMIJ01000033.1 GCA_900299065.1 Hyphomicrobiales bacterium | reverse complement strand
GATTAAGTCTGACGCAATCGCTGCGCACCCGAAATTTCTGGATCCTGCTACTGATCTTCGCCATATGCGGCTTTGATGACTTCTTCGTCTCCACCCATGTGGTTGCCTTTGCCAATGATCGCGGCGCAGGCGATTTATGGGCAGGTAATCTATTAGCCGTGATGGGCCTGACGGCCTGGGTGGGGGTGCTATCAGCGGGGCTTTTGGGCGACAAATTTGGACCGCTCTGGGCCACGACATTTTCTTTCGCTTTGCGCATATTGGTGTTTGGTTTGATTGCCCTGGATCAGTCGATTGTTTCAGTCACCATTTTTGCGCTGGTCTTTGGCTTTTCATTCCTGATGACAGCGCCCTTGACGGTTCTCTTTGTGCGCCAGCATTTCGGTTTGCGCCATTTGGGGGCAATCAGCGGGCTGATTACAATGGTGCATCACATTTGTGGCGGTCTGGGCGCTTATTTAGGCGGATATATTTTTGATCGCACGGGGGATTATACACCCGCATTCTGGATCATGTTCGCTGCATCCATCATCGCCATTGGTGCCTGCCAGGTGCTGGCGCGCAGGCCAAATCCAGTTTTGACACCAATCTGAAAGTTAGATGCCTTGTTGATCCTCAGCCACAAGTCGCATGGCCGCATTTGCGGACATTGCCAATGCGGGCTTTGAGTTCATCCAAGCCAACGGCGCCGACGATCACTTCATCGCCGATCACAAAAGAGGGCGTGCCAGTAAGGCTCAAACTATCGGCGATTTTCATGGATTCCTCTATAGAGGCGCGCACATCGGGCCGATCAATATCTTTGTTGAGACGATCCATATCAATGCCTGTCTCTTTGGCAGCTGCAAGAGCTGCCGCTTTATTGGCAGGTCCCCGCGAGGTCAGGAAGCGACGATGAAAAGCCCAATATTTATCGCCGCTCAGTTGATTGCGCAGCGCAGTTGCTACTTGCGCCGCTTCAACAGAGCCTGGCCCCAGAACCGGGAATTCTTTCAACACAACGCGAAGGTCAGGATCAGCCTTCATTAAGGCTTGAATGTCATCAACCGTGCGTTTGCAATAAGTGCAATTATAGTCAAAAAATTCGACCAGAGTGACTTTTCCCTTGGGATTGCCGACGACAACCTGATTATTGGAATTGAAAATCTGCGGCGCGAGATCTGTTACCGCTTTACGCCGCGCGGCCTCTGCGGCTAATTTTTCGCGCCGATCCAATTCTGTTAGAGCATCGCGCAGGATTTCAGGATTATTGAGCAGATAATCCTTCACAATGGATTCAATCTCGCTCTTTTGACCAGCCGGTATTTGCGCCAATGAAGAAGAGACGGACAGGCCAAGACCAAATAGAATAAGCCCCAGAAGAAGACTGGCTCTGTGCAAAATTGCCGAAAACTTCAACATAGCCGCTCCTTTGGCATGGGCGATGGATCTGATCAGATCAGCTTAAGCGTAACAAGTTTAAACATTAGACAGCAGAATCACGATCCCGTCACCTGTTTGGTATTTGATCATACCTAGAGGAAAATAAGATTTCCTCTGTCATCTTCAATATTTCTGTGGCCGATAATTGAGAATATCATCAGCTTTGAGCCAGCCGGGCGAGCCCTTTTTGAACTGCTGCTGAGCCCGCGCCGCTTGTGTGCGGGCTTCGACATATTGTCCTTCACGAAACAGGCTTTCGGCCGCCGATAATTGCGCCATCGGCTGATTGCCTTTGCGATCATAGGCCATAGCCAAATATTGAAAGGCTTCGGCATATTCGTCATCCTGCTGGGTGACGCTGGTTAAAATGCGAATGGCCTCATCAACATGTTTGAGATCATTGGTGGCAATCAAGGCATGGCCCAGAAGCACGCGAATGGGCTGAGCATTGCCGGAGAGCGAGGCCGCCTTCTGCAAATACGGAATTGAGTCGCGCGCTTTGGCGCTTTCGAGCAAAGCCTGTCCTTTGAGCTCATGAAAAAAAGCATTACCGGGCTGGGCTGCGATGAGTGCATCGATCTGACTATTGGCATCAGCAAGGCGGCCAAAGCGATAGGCCTGAATGGCCCGTGCATAGCGCGCTGCCAAGGATTGATCGCTAACAGGATAGCGCCGCGAGATTTCACCCGTATCAGCGACAAAGCCAACAAGCTTGGCTCTGGCTAATTCATGGCGTGCTTGCAGCGCCGGATTGTCCGGCGCGTTATAGCTGGGGCTGGCCTTCACCGCAGCTTCCATCAGCCCAATGCGCTCGGTCGGCAGGGGATGCGATTGTAGATAAGGATCAATCGTTGATGATTTGAACAAGGATTCATTCTGAAACCGTTTCATCGTCTCCAGCAAACCCTTGCCAGATTGTCCTGTGGCGTTGAGATAACGAATGGCCGAGCGATCGGCCGCTTGCTCTTCAGCGCGTTGATAGGCCAGTAAAGAGCGCGCTACCATTTCCTGCGGCCCCAGCATCACACCCATTACGCCGCGACTATCTATGCCAACGCCGCCAGTTTCGCCGCGCATGCTGCGTTGTGTCGTGGCCAGCGCGCCAACGGAAGCCAGAAGGCCGATCACGGAATAAATCTGCGCATTAGCCACTTCAGAGCGCAGCTGCGCCAAATGGCCGCCAGCCATATGTCCCGTCTCATGTGCCAAAACGCCGATCATTTCATTGGCGCTCTTGGCCTCCATTATGGCGCCGACATTGACAAAGATTTTCTGGCCATTGGCGACAAAAGCATTAAAGGCGCGGTCACTGACCAGAATGATTTTGGTGGCTTTGGCATTGATACCTGCGACGCGAAAGATTGGCGCTGCATAATCGCGCATGAGTTGCTCAATCTCGGCATCACGGATCGTGCCCATGGGCGGGCGGTCGGCATTTTGAGCCTGTGCGCTTTTTACAAGGAACGAAGAAGTCTGTGGCATTAGCAGAGTCAGGATCAACGCAATGCTCAGCAAAGATTTTCTATGCAAGCTGATTGTCATGCCCTCGAACTCTCGCTTTGCTCGTTACACGCCTATAATCTGATCAAACTCAAATATGGCTATATGGAGGCCATTGTCTTCACAATGTGAAAACGGCGCCCGAAGGCGCCGTCTTTCATCCCCCGAATGTGGCTTTAGCACGCTGCCACCAACCGGACTTTTTATTGGCCGGCGCATCAGCCTC
>OMIJ01000032.1 GCA_900299065.1 Hyphomicrobiales bacterium | reverse complement strand
GCTCCTTGTTGATCAGAGGAGGAGGCAAGGAAGCGTTTTTCAAGCCAACGGCTTAATCCCGGCACCACTCCTTCGGGCAGGAAGATCACAATGGCGATAAAGATGCAGCCGAGGAGGAGCATCCAGCGCGCGACATAGGCGCTCACTACCATTTTGAGCAAGATGACAATCGCAGCACCAATCACCGGGCCAAATAAAGTACCAGCCCCGCCTGCGATCACCATCAACAAGACTTCCGCTGAATTTGATAGGTTCAACGAGGCCGGATGGATATAACCGTGATAAGCAATGAAGGCGATGCCCGCTATGCCAGCCCAAAAGGCTGCCAGAATATAAGCGATATAGCGCACCAGCCAGACATGATGTCCCAACATGCCCATGCGGCGCGGTTGGTCGCGGGTTCCTTGCAGGCTCAGTCCTAATCCCGATTGAATAAAAATGGCCATCGCGGCCAAGGCAATCAGAAAAAGCACAATGGTGACAGTATAAAAGGCGATTGGGTCTGTCAGATGAATGCCAAACAGATCAGGGCGCTTGACGCCCGGCAGGCCGTTATCGCCCCCTGTCACATCCGACCAGCGGAAGGCAACGCCCCACAAAGTTTGCCCCAAAGCCAAGGTGATCATCAAAAAGGTGATCCCCTGACCGCGCAAGGCAATCGCGCCAAATAAGCAAGCCAAGCCAACCACTACAACCAAGGCGATGGCAGCGGCGGCAAAAAAACTAAAATTGAATTGTAAGGTGAGCAGGGCGACCGTATAGGCGCTGGTGCCAAGAAAGGCCGCATGGCCGAGAGAGGTTAATCCGCCATAGCCCACCAATATATTCAGGCTCATGGCAAAGATCGCGGCAATCAGAATTTGGCTGCCAATATTAATATAAAAGGCATGTCCAGACACCAAAGGAGCGATCAAAGCGAGACCTAAAAGGAGCAGGCTGATCTGGGTCAGGCGTGAGGGAGAAGCGCTTTTGGACGGGGTCATGTCGAGGCCTTTCCAAACAGACCTGACGGACGCACTGCCAAGACGACAATCATCGGTAAAAATAAAATCACATAAGAAAAGGCCGGCAAGAGCGCCTGTCCGAATGTATAAACGAAACCGGTGATGTAACTGCCGACAAAGGCGCCGCCAATACTGCCGATCCCGCCCAAGATTACGACCACTAAAGCAAGCGGCAGCATTTCTCCATCAAGTCCGGGATAGACGGAGAGGATTGGTCCACCCAACACACCCCCCATGCCAGCCAAAGCCGCGCCTAAGCAGAAAATAAAGCTGAATAAGGCCTGAGCAGGAATGCCAACACCGCGTGCCATCTGGATGTCATCGACACTGGCGCGCACCATGGCGCCGATTTTGGTTTTCTCGATCAACAGCCATAACAACAGCGCGATGAACAGCGACACTTCAACCACAAAAACGCGATAGCCAGGAAAGACAAAGCCAAACACCCGATAAGGCGAAGAGAGCCAGCGTGGTGCAGGCAATTGCATCGGATCGCCCGACCACAGCATCAAACAAATATCGGCGATTGCAAAGGCCAGTCCCAACGTGACTAAGACTTGCGCCAGAGCGCGATTGGCTAATTGTCGCAATAAATAGCGTTCCACCAGAAAACCCAAAGCGGCGATGACAAGTGCAGCCGCCAAAATGGCTTCAATAAAACCATAGCCTTCGCGCAAGACAGTCAGGCCAACATAAGCGCCCAACATGAAATAGGCGCCATGGCTGAGATTGGCGACACGCATCAAACCGAAAATCAGCGAAAAACCCGAGGAGAGCAAAAACAATAAGCCCCCCAGCGCCGATGCGTTCAGGCTTTGCAGGAGCCAAAAGCCAAGGGACATGAGCAAAGGGCCTTCTCTTAAAAGAGGACATGAAACGGAGGAAGGAGACCGGCCCCTTCGCGCAGGGGAGCATCAAGGGGCCAATCAGAAGAGAGGACAATCAGCCTATTTGTTGGCCGCCCATTCGCGTGCATAGACCGGGCTTTGCAGGAACTGCTTCGGGTCATAGGTCCAGAACTGGCTGACAGCCGGATAGGTATGGATGACTTTATTCATCAACCGACCATCGAGCATTTCTACCTTACGAATATAAATATTCATGGTTGGATTGCCATATTCGTCGATTTTGATCGGGCCGGCGGGCGTGTCTTTCAAATCAAGGCTCCGCAAGGCTTTCATCAGCGCTTGTTTGTCTTCGACATTGCCATTGACTTTCTTAACGGCTTCTTCGAGGAACAATCCCGACAAATAAGCGCCCAAGGTGTAATAGCCGGGATCTGCTTTATATTCAGCGCGGCAAGCGGCAACGAATTTTTTGTTGGTCGGGGTGTCAATGGCTGCTGAATACCAACCCGTTGAAACAACGCCTTTGGCTTCATCACCCATATTTTTCAAGATACCTTCGTCAATGCTGGTCATATGTCCGAGCAAGGGCAGGCTGCCTGCCAAGCCATATTCATTATATTGCTTGATGAAGCGCAGACCGTTGGCGCCAGCAAAATTGGCCAGAACCGCATCCGCATTACGGTCAATCTGCGTAATATAGGAGCCGTAATCAGCCACATTAAGCGGTGACCATAATTTTTGAATGACTTTGCCGCCATTCTCTTCAAAGACCCGCTGAAAGCCTGCGGTGATTTCATGACCGAAAGCAAAATCATCAGCCACAACGACGATCTTTTTATATTTAAGCGTTTTGGCTGCATAATCGGCTAAGGCATGCGCGGGCTGCGCAGAGGAGCTGACCGCACGCACAAACCACGGATTGAGCTTGCGTTGGGTCAGGTCTTCAGCAGCCGCTGAATCTGAAATGGTCGGAATGCCAACTTGCTGAATGTAATCATTGATGGCCAGCGCTTCGAAAGCGGCTAAGGGGCCAATGATCACATGCACATTGTTGCGCTCAATCAATTCTTGAGCTTTGGAGCGGGTATTGGCGGGTTGGCCAGCCGTATCGGCAATAATTAACTCTACCGGGCGACCAGCGATCTTATTGTCGCGTTCTTTCAAGAACAGCTTGATGCCCTCTTCCAGCTGACGTCCACCAGCCGCCAACGCGCCTGAATTGACAGTTAGAAAGCCAACCCGCAACGGACCAGCCTGTGCCGAGAGCGGGGAGGATAGGGTGGAGGCGCCGGCAACGGCGGCGATGCCGAGGGTGAAATGACGACGATTAAGCATGGCGGATCCTCTCGCAGGTTAGCTCGCCCGGCACCAGCTGGGCGGATGGGTTTAAACCTTAT
>OMIJ01000031.1 GCA_900299065.1 Hyphomicrobiales bacterium | reverse complement strand
GTCTGCATCGGTTTCCAAATCATGCGAGAGCACTGTCACAATAACTTGTGTGTCATTGCGATAGCCTTCGGGAAAGAGCGGACGAATGGGCCGATCAATCAGGCGCGAGACCAAGGTTTCCTTTTCTGAGGGACGACCTTCGCGCTTGAAATAACCACCGGGAATGCGCCCTGCAGCAAAGGCCTTTTCCTGATAATTGACGGTGAGCGGGAAGAAATCGACGCCTGCCTTGGGTGCTTTGGCTGAAACGACAGTAGCCAGAACTGTTGTATCGCCATAGGAGGCGAGAACCGCACCATCAGCCTGGCGCGCCATCCGGCCAGTTTCCAAGATAAGCTTGCGGCCCGCCCAATCGAGCGTTTCACGATGTATTTCGAACATGTTTATATCTTTCATGAGTTCGGGAATTTGAACGGCCATGAGCAAGATGGCCAGAGACTGCTTCAGCTTGTTTGAAGAGAGCAACAGCCTCTGGCGATCCTGCCATGGCGCGGGCCTTTCCCGTCAGAAACGGCAGCCCCATGCCACCGATTCCATCCTTGTGCATAGGCACAGAGACTAGTCTTACACTTACAGTCATGAACCTTTCGGTTCGTGACGTAACCACGGCGCCCCCGAAGGGACGCCGTGAGTTGTTTAGCGACGAATGCCGAGGCGTTCGAGCAGGCTCTTATAGCGCGCTTCATCTTTCGATTTGACGTAATCGAGAAGCGAGCGACGCTGAGAGACAAGCTTCAGCAAACCACGACGTGAATGATTATCCTTCACATGTGTTTTGAAATGGCCTGTCAGATTGGAAATGCGTTCCGTGAGGATTGCAATTTGCACATCGGGCGAACCGGTATCACCGGATTTGGTCGCATATTCTTTAATGAGCGCTTGCTTGCGCTCGACTGTGATCGACATCGGTCATCCTTTCTGTGAAAAACCGCCATTGTGAGCAAAGACGGAAAGAAGATCCGGGTTTGGCCAGGCCGGGATGTCGTCCAGCACGGTCGCCCTCGGATCGCGCGAAAAGCCTCGCGCCGGGCGGTTTATACACGAAATCAGGCTGATTGCCAGTTAAAAGCCAAACCGCACCCTGACCCGGAAGGGGGTCACAGGGGCAGGTTGAACACTCTATGGGGGACCAATTGCCCCTCATTGACCTGGCCAAAGGCAATCGGCACACCGCCGCAGGAGGCATAGGCCATGCCGCCAATGGGTGCCTCGCGTCCCCGCAAGATCAGGGATTGCCCCCGGCGCAGGCGGGCGGCTCCATTGCGATCGACCACAACACAGGGCAATTCGACCAGCCCGACTTCAACCGAGAGCAGATAATCCATCGCCGATTGGGGAGAATCCGCCAATTCGGCCAGAGGAATGGCCTCATCTTCCCGGAACGGGCCCACACGCGTGCGGCGCAATTGGGTGACATGGCCAAAACAGCCCAGCATGCGGCCCAGATCGCGCGCTATGGCACGCACATAAGTGCCCTTGCCGCAGCGCGCCTCAATGATCGAACAGGTTTCATCACCGCCAACCAACACCAATTCATGAATGGTCACCGGACGGGCAGGAATTTCGACGGCCTCACCCTCACGGGCAATGTCATAGGCGCGCTCGCCGGCAATTTTGATTGCCGAAAAGGCAGGCGGCACTTGCTGGATTGTGCCGATGAAGCGCGGCAAGAGTTCAGCAACCTGCTGCTGGCTGGGGCGCAGATCGGAGGTGTTCACCACAGTGCCATCCGAATCATCTGTATTGGTCTCAGCGCCCCAGGTGACTGTGAAGCGATAGGCCTTTTCACCATCCTGCACAAAAGGCACGGTTTTGGTCGCCTCACCGAAGGCTATGGGCAAAATGCCTGAGGCGAGCGGATCAAGCGTGCCGGCATGGCCAGCCTTTTTGGCCTGAAAAATATGTTTGATCCGTGAGACCGCATGAGTGGAAGTCATGCCGACGGGCTTATCAAGAATAAGCCAGCCATCAACGGGCAAGCGTTTAGAGCGCGGTTGGTTCATTACTCAGACCATTTCATTCTTCAGGCAGAGTATCAGATTGAGCTTGCAAATCGCGCTGCACTTCAGGGCGGCGCAAAAGAGCATCAATTTTGGCGGCATTTTCAAAGGTCTCATCGACACGAAAGCGAATATCGGGGGCAAATTTCAGATCAATGCGATGGGCAATTTCACCGCGTAGATATTTCTTGTGACTATCGAGGGCTGCGAGCACTGCTTTAATATCCTTGCCGCCCAGCGGCATGACAAAAATTGTCGCAAGCTTGAGATCGGGACTCATGCGCACAAGCGGAATGGTGACCACCTGCTTTTCAAGCACGGGATCAATAATATCGCCACGCGCCAGCATTTCAGCCATGGCATGACGAATGAGTTCGGCAACGCGCAACATCCGCTGCGATGGCTCGCCGCCTTTGTGATGCCCCCGTGACATGATGTTCTCCAAAGGTCGCGGCCATGCCGCGCCTATCTGATACGAAAGAGGACCCGCACAAACAGGACCAGAGTGCGATGGGCCCCAGCTTCTGCTGGGGTTACAAGGACCGCTTGATCTCCTCAACGCGATAACATTCGATCACATCGCCGGCGCGCATGTCTTGATAATTCTCAAAGGCCATGCCACATTCTTGACCCACTTGCACTTCCTTGACCTCGTCCTTGAAGCGCTTGAGGGTTGAGAGCTTGCCTTCGTGAATAACGACATTGTCGCGAATGAGACGCACATTGGCGCCACGTTCCACGCGCCCGTCGGTGACACGGCACCCAGAGACTTTGCCGACTTTCGAAATGTTGAACACTTCGAGAATCTGCGCATTGCCGAGCATTTGCTCGCGCATTGTGGGCGCAAGCAGGCCGGACATGGCCGCTTTCACATCATCCACGAGATTATAGATGATGTTGTAATAGCGAATTTCAATGCCTGCCCGATCGGCAGAATCGCGTGCTTCTTTATTGGCGCGCACATTAAAGCCGATGACGACAGCGCCAGAGGCTTCGGCCAAAGTAATATCGGATTCAGAAATACCGCCGACAGCAGCATGGATGATGCGCGCAGCCACTTCATCCGTGTTGAGCTTTTCCAATGTCGCAATGATCGCTTCAACCGAGCCTTGCACATCGCCCTTGATGACGAGGGGGAATTCCTTGCGCCCGGCGGTGTTGAGCTGGCTCATCATATCAGCCAATGAGCCACGCGCTGCTCCGCCACCGCGCACAGCGGCTTTTTCGCGCTTCTGGCGTTCACGATATTCGGTGATCTCTCTGGCTCTGGCTTCTGATTCAACCACAGCAACGCGATCGCCCGCCTCTGGCGCACCCGAAAAGCCGAGCACTTCAACAGGCATGGACGGACCGGCGGAAGAACGATTCTTGCCCATGTCGTCAATGAGTGCCCGCACGCGGCCCCATTGAGCGCCAGCAACGATGAGATCGCCCACTTTGAGCGTGCCGCGCTGAACCAGCACTGTGGCCACAGGCCCGCGGCCGCGATCAAGACGCGCTTCAATCACTGTGCCTTCAGCTGCACGATCAGGATTGGCCTTGAGATCGAGCACTTCGGCCTGCAGGGCAATCATTTCCAACAGGCGATCGAGATTCATGCGCTTGGTGGCCGAGACTTCAACCTCGATCACATCACCGCCCAAAGATTCAACCTGCACTTCATATTGCAGCAATTCTGTGCGAACCCGATCGGGCTTGGCATCGGGCTTGTCGATTTTGTTGATAGCAACAATGATCGGCACTTTGGCAGCGCGCGCATGGGCAATCGCTTCAATCGTCTGCGGCATCACGCCATCATCGGCAGCCACAACAAGGACTACAATATCCGTGACCTTGGCACCACGTGCGCGCATGGAGGTGAAGGCGGCGTGACCAGGCGTATCAATGAAAGTGACGGGCTGGCCACTGGGCGAGGTCACCTGATAGGCGCCAATATGCTGGGTAATGCCGCCGGCTTCCGCCGAAACAACATTGGTTGAGCGAATAGCATCCAGCAGAGAGGTCTTGCCGTGATCGACATGGCCCATAATGGTGACAACAGGCGGGCGCGAGAGCAAATGATCATCATGATCAGGTGAATCAAACAGACCTTCTTCCACGTCTGATTCTGCAACACGACGCACGGTGTGGCCGAGCTCTTCTGCGATGAGCTGCGCTGTATCAGCATCAATCACATCGGTGATCTTCACCATCTGGCCTTGCTTCATCAGCATGCGGATCACGTCAACAGCGCGCTCCGACATACGATTGGCGAGTTCCTGAATGGTGATAGTTTCTGGCAGAATGACTTCGCGCAGAATCTTTTCTTTCTGCTGGACGCCCTGGCCTTTGAGGCGCTGAACGCGGCGACGGAAAGAGGCAACGGAGCGGACGCGCTCTTCTTCCTCCACCGCTGCATTATTGACGGTAAGACGACCGCGCGATTTCTGCTCCGCGCCTTTGGCTGGGCGGGCGGGCGGCAAAACAATTTTTGTCGGCATGCCGGGGCGACGAATGACGCGCTTGGCATCTTCATCATCCTGCAAGGCCATGGCAGGTGTGATGGGCTTGCCTGCAAGGCGCGGCTGCGCCTCAGCTGCTTGTGGCTGAGCAGGTGACGTTTGTTCGCTGACATTCGGGCGACGCACGACATTGCTAGGCGGGGCAGGCGGGGCGGGCTCGCCACCGGCCAGACGACGTTTAGCTTCAACTTCAGAACGGCGCTTGGCCTCGGCCTCACCTTGACGGCGCTGATCTTCTTCCTTCTTACGGGCTTCCGCAGCTTCCCGCTCAATGCGCTCGCGTGCTTCTCGCTCTTCGCGCGCCTTAGCGGCCGCTTCAGCAATACGACGCTCTTCTTCCTCGCGCGCACGAGCGCCTTCTAGCGCTTTTGCGCGTGCATCACGCTCTTCTTCGGTGAGTGTGCGCAAGACAACGCCGGATGTGGAGCGCGGAGCCGCAGCGGGTGCTTTCTTTGTAGGCACAGCGGGTGCAACAGGAGCTGCCGGCGCGGGGGCCGCAGGCGCAGCGGCAGGAGCGGCTGCAGTTGTAGCGGCAGGTTTTGCGCCACCAGGCGCTATGACACGGCTCTTGACCTTCTCAACGACGACCGTTTTGGTACGGCCGTGCGAGAAATTCTGCCGAACAAGCCCCTGCTCCACCGGACGCTTCAGCGTCAGGGTCTTGGGCCCGGGGGTCGCAGGCTTGTCACCGGAATTATTGGTTTCACTCATCAGTTATGGATCCTAGGGCCGAGCCTTGGTCTGTGCCAGCGCCGGAAGGTTCCGACGCCTTATAATTCAGTTAGTTAATCTCCAAATCGGAACCCCTGTCCCGGCTTGAAGCTGGTGCAGCGGGTGGATTAGCCCCCGCTCCTTGTCGAATTTGGTCAGCCTTTCCTGCTCGAAAGGCCGTCAGCCGACGACATTGGAGCGCGAAGGCCTCGCCTGCCGCACCTCGTTTGATCGCAGCATGTATCACATTTGTACGGCCCAATGCCAAATCCAATTGAGCCGATGTGAAGCATTCTATCTTTTCGATATGCTGCGCGGCCTCACCCAGCAGCCGATGGACCGCCTGATAGAGCTTGCGCGCCCCATCCGAACCGCCGTCAATTGCTTGAATAAGCGCAATAATATTCCCTTTAGTGAGGGCTGTTTCCACTTTCATCTGGCCGCTGACCACAAGGCCTGCCTTATTGGCAATAGACAGGCTTTGCAGCGCATTTTGATGCATCAGGGCCTCAACATCACTCAACAGCGTCTCGGGACTGCGGACATCGGCCTTCAGAGCGCGTCCAAACATTTGCTTGCGAATGGCTTCAGCCAGCAATTTGTGCGAACAGCTCACCCAGACACCGCGCCCGGGCAATTTTGCACGCAGATCAGGAACTAAAGTTCCATCCGGACCACGCACGAAGCGAATCATCTCCTGAGGGGCAAGCCGCTCACGTGAGACAATGCAGGTCCGCAAGGGGCCTTTTTCATCCCCCTCGCATTCATGATCATCTCGATGTGCGGCCATAACCAAATTAAGACAACTCCTATTCGTGATGCTCCGCATCAGCATGATCAGCCTGCGCCTCAACCCAACCTGCCTGCACGCGCGCGGACATGATCAATGCCTCAGCCTCTTCACGGCTGATTTCAATGCCGTCAAAGAAGCCGGCATGTTTTGTGGTTTCATTGCCCTTGCGTTCGCTCCAGCCTGTCAGATCATCTGTGGCGCAGCCAGCCAGATCCTCAACCGTCTTCACGTCATTCTCGCCCAATTTGACGAGCATGGCGCTGGTCAGGCCTTCAATGGATTTGAGCTCATCTTCCACACCAAGCTTGCGACGCTTTTCATCAAGCTCCGATTCAATGGCTGCAAGATAGGCACTCGCGCGCGATTGAATTTCTGCAGCTGTCTCTTCGTCAAAGCCTTCAATGGAAGCCAATTCCGATACATCAACAAAGGTGAGTTCTTCCACAGAGCGGAAGCCTTCGGAGGCGAGCAATTGCGCGACGACTTCATCGACATCGAGAGCCTTCATGAAGGCATCGGTGCGTTCAGCAAATTCCTTCTGACGACGGCCCGATTCTTCGGCCTCGGTGAGAATATCAATATCCCAACCTGTCAGCTGAGAGGCAAGGCGCACATTCTGACCACGCCGACCAATGGCAAGCGACAATTGATCATCAGGCACCACAACTTCAATGCGCGCTGAATCTTCATCAAGCACGACTTTGACAACTTCAGCCGGTTGCAGCGCATTAACGATAAAAGTCGCCGCATCAGGTGACCAGGGAATGATATCGATCTTCTCGCCCTGCAATTCATTGACCACGGCCTGAACGCGCGAGCCACGCATACCCACGCAAGCGCCCACCGGATCAATCGAAGAATCACGCGATACGACTGCAATCTTCGCGCGTGAACCCGGATCACGCGCGACAGATTTGACCTCGATAATACCATCATAAATTTCCGGCACTTCCTGACCAAATAATTTGGCCATGAATTGCGGATGTGTGCGCGAGAGGAAGATTTGCGGGCCGCGCTGCTCACGGCGCACGTCATAGAC